>NZ_JBJHPC010000007.1:0-41481 GCF_045257485.1 Streptomyces sp. YS-3
GCCCGGGACCCCCGCCCGCCTCCGCGGTCTCCGGAGCGGACGGAGGCGAGTCCTCCGCGGCCTCCCCCACGCCTTCGGGCGTGTCGGCGGCCTCGGCCACATCGGCCCCGCCGGTCTCGGTGCCGGGGGCGCCTTCGGTCGGGGTTCCGGGGGCCGTCCCCGGGGGAAGCGCGGTCACAGGGTGCTCCAGTCCTGGTCGGGATAGCGGTGCACGGGCGCCGACACATCGTCCAGCGCCCGGCAGATCTCGTCTGGAAGACTAAGCGCCTCCACTGACAACGCCGCCGTGAGCTGCTGCGCGTTGCGCGCGCCGACGATCGGCGCGGTCACTCCGGGCCGGTCCCGCACCCACGCGAGCGCGACCTGCAACGGCGTCGCCGCGAGGCCGTCCGCGGCTATCGCCACCGCCTCGACGATCCGGCTGGCCGGCTCGTCGAGATAGGGCGCGACGAAGGGGGCGAGCGCCTGGGAGGCCCCGCGGGAGTCCGCCGGGGTGCCGTTGCGGTACTTCCCCGTCAGCACCCCGCGCCCCAGCGGCGAGGACGGCAGCAGCCCGATCCCGAGGTCGAGCGCGGCCGGCAGCACCTCCCGCTCCACCCCGCGCTGGAGCAGCGAGTACTCCATCTGCGTACTGGCCAGCCGGGTCCGTACGCCCGGGGCGCCCAGCTGCCAGGTGGCGGCCTTGGCGAGCTGCCAGCCGCAGAAGTTGGACACGCCCGCGTACCGCACCCGGCCGCTGCCGACCGCGATGTCCAGGGCCTGGARCGTCTCTTCGAGCGGGGTCGCCGGATCGAAGGCGTGCACCTGCCAGATGTCGACATAGTCCGTGCCGAGACGTTCCAGCGACTCGTCGAGCGCGGCGAGCAGATGGCCGCGCGAGCCGTCGAAGCGCCGGTCCGGGTCGGGCACGCTGCCCGCCTTGGTCGCGATGACCAGGTCGCGGCGCGGCACCAGCCGCTCCACCAGCCGCCCCAGCAGGTATTCGGCGTCCCCGCCCCCGTACACGTCCGCCGTGTCGACCAGGGTGCCCCCGGCCTCCCAGAAAGCCTTCAGCAGATCGGCGGCGTCGTGCTCGTCGGTGTCCCGGCCCCAGGTGAGGGTGCCGAGCCCGATCCGGGATACGCGCAGGCCCGTACGGCCCAGGTGCCTTAGCTCCATGGGGGCTGAGATTACTGGCCACGGCCGAGACCGGTGGGGCCCTGTGGACAACTCGGCTCCGGGAGCCCTGCCCCGGCGCCCGCCCGCGCGCTAGAGTCCCCGGGAACAGGGACGTTACTGATCAGTAAGGGGACCGTCATGCGGCTCGGGATCAACCTCGGCTACTGGGGCGCCGGAATGGACGGCGACAATCTCGCCGTCGCCCAGGAGGCCGACCGGCTCGGCTACGACGTCTGCTGGGCCGCCGAGGCCTATGGCTCGGACGCGCCCACCGTCCTGGCCTGGGTCGCCGCCCGGACCGAGCGCATCGACGTCGGCTCCGCCATCCTCCAGATCCCGGCCCGCCAGCCCGCGATGACGGCGATGACCGCCGCCACCCTCGACTCGCTCTCCGGTGGCCGGTTCCGTCTGGGCCTCGGCGTCTCGGGCCCGCAGGTCTCCGAGGGCTGGTACGGCGTCAAGTTCGACAAGCCGCTCGCCCGCACCCGGGAGTACGTGGAGATCGTCCGCCGGGCGATGACCCGCGAGCGGCTCAGCTACGAGGGCGAGCACTGGACGCTGCCGCTGCCCGGCGGCCCGGGCAAGGCGCTCAAGCTCACCGTCCACCCCGAGCGCGAGCACATCCCGCTCTACATCGCGGCCATCGGCCCCAAGAACCTGGAGCAGACCGGCGAGATCGCCGACGGCGCGCTGCTGATCTTCCCCTCCGCCGACCACCTGGAGGACACCGCGATCCGCCACATCCGGGCGGGCCGCGAGAAGGCGGGCAGGACGCTGGAGGGCTTCGACATCTGCCCCACGCTGCCGCTGGCGCTCGGCGCGGACGGCGATGTCGGCGCCCTCGCCGACATGTTCCGCCCGTACACCGCGCTCTACGTGGGCGGCATGGGCAGCCGCAAGCAGAACTTCTACAACCAGCTCGCGCAGCGCATGGGGTACGAGAAGGAGGCCGCGGAGATCCAGGACAAGTACCTCTCGGGCGACAAGGCGGGCGCCGCCGCCGCCATCCCGCACCAGCTCATCGACTCCACGACCCTGCTCGGCTCGGTGGAGCGCATCGCCGACCGGATGCGGGCCTACGCCGCCGCGGGGGTCACCACGCTCACCCTCGCCCCGGCCGGCTTCACGCTCGACGAGCGCGTTGCGGCCCTGCGCGCGGGCATGGAGGCGCTGGAGCACGCCGGTCTGGCGTAGCCGGGAAGGCGGAGGGAAGTCCGCGGCCGTGGTGGGGGCTCGGGGGGTCTTCCCCGCCACGGCCGTCACCCTCAACAACGCGCCGTGCGCCCCGTCGGTTACGGGCGGCGGCGCCCCGGCGCGTTCCTTCGTTCGGCCCAGCGCGGAGCCACCCCTGTTGCCCCGTTCTGTCCTGAGCACTTGACTTGCTCTTTGCGGATGTCTGTACGGGAGTCATGCGGAGGTACGGCGATGCTTTCGGCCAAGAGCCTGTTCCAGGAGATCCTCGACCACGACGAGTCGTACCGGCTGTTCTGCTCGATCGCGGCCGGCGGCGAGAGCCAGGGCGGCTGGGAGAACGGCCGTATCTCCGCCCTGGTCCCGCCGGAGCTCGGCCACCTCGCCCCCAGGGTCGCCCGGCACGGCGCCGACGAGGACAAGCACGGGCGGATCTTCCGCGCCCTGCTCAAGAAGCGCGGCCTCACCCCTGTCCCGGTACCGGCGGCGACCGACTACACGATGCTCCTGGAGCGCCGGGGCATCGGCCTCGCCCACGAACGGCTGCGTGCCAAGCGACCGCTCACCGAGCGGGACGTCATCACCTACCTCGCGCACAGCCGGGTCACCGAGCAGCGCGCCGCCGAGCAGATGGCGATGCTGGTGCGGTACTTCGGGGACCACCCCGAGGTGGGCCGGGCGGTCCGGATGATCAGTGACGACGAGGACAGCCACCTCGCCTACTGCCACGAGGAGCTGCTGCGCCTCGCCCGCGCCGGGCACGGCCGCACCATCCAGCGCGTGCTGCGCGAGTACGCGCTCGCCGAGATCCGGGTCTACCGGGACGTCGGCCTCGCCGTGACGGCCCACATGGGCCGCCTCCTGGGCTGGTCGCGGACCACGTCCGCGGCGCTGACGGCCGGCGTCCACATGATGTACGCCTGGGAACGGGCGGCCGGCTGGCGGCGGATGGTCTCCCTGAAGATGCCCGAGCGCCTCGACGCGCTCGGCGGACCGGCCCTCCCGGCGCCCGGGTTCGCGTGACGGGGGGCCGGGGGCCCGGAATCCCTAGAGCCAGCCGCGGCGTTTGAACGTGCGGTACAGCACCACTTCGAGCACCACCATCAGCGCCAGGACCGTCGGATAGGCCCAGACGTAGCCGAGTTCGGGCATGTGCTCGAAGTTCATGCCGTAGATCCCCGCGACCATCGTCGGCACCGCCGCCATCGCCGCCCACGCGGAGATCTTGCGCATGTCGTCGTTCTGCCGCACGCCCATCTGCGCGAGATGGGCGGAGAGGATGTCGGAGAGCAGCCGGTCCAGGCTGTCCACGCCCTCGTTGGCGCGGGTGAGGTGGTCGCTGACGTCGCGGAAGAACGGCCGTGCCTGGTCGTGCACGAACGGCACCCCGGCCCCCGCGAGCCGCTGCATGGGCTCCGCCAGCGGTCCGGTCGCCCGGCGGAACTCCAGCACCTGCCGCTTGAAGGTGTAGATCCGCGAGGCGACCGTGCCGCCCGCCTGGGCGCGGCCCCTGTTCTCCCGTCCGACCGGCGCGAAGACCTCGGCCTCCAGCTCCTCCAGGTCCGTCTGGAGCTCGGCGGCCACTTCCATGTAGTGGTCGACGATGGCGTCGCTCACCGCGTACAGGACGGCACTGGGACCCTGCCGCAGCAGTTCGGGCTCCGCCTCCAGGCGCATCCGCACATCGTGCAGCGGCGAGCCCTCGCCGTGCCGGACGGTCACCACGAACGAGTCGCCGATGAACAGCATCAGCTCCCCGGTGCTCACGGTGTCGCTCTCCGCCTCGTACGTCACCGGCTTGAGCACCGCGAACAGCGAGTCGTCGTACACCTCCAGCTTGGGCCGCTGATGGGCCGTCAGCGCGTCCTCGACCGCCAGCGCGTGCAGTCCGAACTCGCTTCTGACCAGCTCGAACTCGTCCTCGGTCGGCTCGTACATGCCCAGCCAGACAAATCCGCCCCCGGCCGAGCGGGCCTCTTCCAGCGCGTCGGAGTAGTCCGGCGGGCCCTCGGTGCGGCGGCCGTCCCGGTAGACGGCGCAGTCGACGATCACGGCGCGCATTCTTCCGCGAAACCGTACCGCCCGCACCCGTGCGCACCGCTCGGCCTACGCTGGCGGACATGGCCACGCTGATCCTCGTACGTCACGGACGCTCCACCGCCAACACCTCGGGCGTACTGGCCGGGCGCACACCCGGTGTGCCGCTGGACGAGCGCGGCGCCGCCCAGGCCGCCGCGCTGCCCGCCCGGCTCGCCGGACTGCCGCTCGCCGCCGTCGTCTCCAGTCCGCTGGAGCGCTGCCGGGAGACCCTGCGCCCGCTCCTGGACGCGCGGCCCGGGCTCGCCCTCCACACCGACGAACGCGTCAGCGAGTGCGACTACGGCGACTGGTCGGGCCGCAAGCTCGCCGAGCTCATGGAAGAGCCGCTGATGGAGGTGGTGCAGCAGCACCCGTCGGCCGCGGCCTTCCCGGGCGGCGAGTCGATGCCGGCCATGCAGCGGCGGGCCGTCGACGCGGTGCGCGAGTGGGACGCGCGCGTGGAGGCCGAACACGGGCCGGACGCCGTGTTCCTCGTGTGCTCGCACGGGGACATCATCAAGTCGGTCGTCGCCGACGCCCTTGGAATGCATCTGGACCTCTTTCAGCGGATCTCGGTGGAACCGTGTTCCCTGACCGTGATCCGCTACACCCGGCTGCGCCCTTTCCTGGTGCGGCTGGGGGAGACCGGGGACCTCGCCTCGCTGGCGCCGCGGGAGCCGAAGGGGGACGCGGACCCGGCCGCCGAGGGCCGGGCCGTCGTGGGGGGTGGCGCGGGAGCACCGTGATCGCCGGGCGCAGTAGGGTGGACGGGCCGAAAACACCGCGCTCCGCCCCGGCGGCCCCGCGCTCATCGCTCACTCCGACATAGGGAGACCAGGACGTGTCCCGTCAGGTGTTCTTCTACGACCCACCGGACCGCTTCGTGGCCGGTACGGTCGGGCTGCCCGGGCGCCGTACGTTCTTCCTCCAGGCGTCCGCGGGCAGCCGTACCACCAGCGTCGCCCTGGAGAAGACCCAGGTCGCCGCCCTCGCCGAGCGGATCGACGAGCTTCTCGACGAGGTCGTGCGGCGCACCGGGGGCAACGCGCCCGTACCGGCCGTCGCCCCCGCCGAGGTCACCGACACCGCGCCGCTGGACTCGCCGGTGGAGGAGGAGTTCCGGGTCGGCACGATGGCGCTCGCCTGGGACGGCGAGGAGCAGCGCATGGTGATCGAGGCGCAGGCCCTGGTCGAGCTCGACGCCGACTCCGACGAGGACCTCGCCGAGGCCGAGGAGCGGCTGCTCCAGGACGACGAGAACGGCCCGCCGATGCTGCGGGTGCGCCTCACCGGCGCCCAGGCCCGCGCATTCGCCAAGCGCGCCCTGGACGTGGTCAACGCGGGCCGCCCGCCGTGCCCGCTGTGCAGCCTGCCGCTCGACCCGGAAGGACATGTATGCCCGCGCCAGAACGGATACCGACGGGGAGCCTGACGCCGGTGGAACTGCTGGCCAAGGGCGAACTCACCGTCCGTGGCCGGATCCGCGAGGCGTCCAACGCGGTGCTCTACTGCTCCGTGTCGTACGAGGGCTCGCAGGCCCACTGCGTCTACAAGCCGGTGGCCGGCGAGCGTCCGCTGTGGGACTTCCCCGACGGCACCCTCGCCCAGCGCGAGGTCGCCGCGTACGAGGTCTGCGCCGCGCTCGGCTGGGACCTGGTGCCGCCGACCGTGCTGCGCGACGGGCCGTACGGCGAGGGCATGGTCCAGCTGTGGATCGAGCCGCCGACCGGAGAAACCGAGGCTTCCGGCCAGGACGGACTGCTGGCGCTCGTCGAGGGCGAGGAGCCGGGCGAGGGCTGGAAGCCGGTCGGGCTCGCGGACGTGGGCGAGGGCCGTACGGCCCTGTTGGTGCACGCCGACGACGAACGGCTGCGCCGGCTCGCCGTACTGGACGCGGTGATCAACAACGGTGACCGCAAGGGCGGCCATCTGCTGCCCGCCGAGGGCGGCCGGCTCTACGGCATCGACCACGGGGTCACCTTCAACGTCGACGACAAGCTGCGCACGCTGCTGTGGGGCTGGGCGGGGGAGCCGCTGACCGGTGAGGCCGTGGCGGCCCTGACCCGGCTCGCCGCCGCGCTGGCCCCCGGGGAGCCGCTGGCCACCCGACTGGCGGAGCTGATCACCGCCGCCGAGCTGGACGCCCTGCGGGGCCGGGTGGCGGGTCTGCTGGCCGACGGGGTGCACCGCAGCCCGTCCGGCGAGTGGCCGCCGATCCCCTGGCCACCGGTGTAGTCCCGCCGCCGGTGACGTATCGGGGCAAGCGGGATCCATGCACGGGCCGCCCCATCCGCGCAAGACCCCTCATTCGGCCAAGAGCGCCCATCCGGTTCGAATCTGGAGCGTGCGTCCGGTTACGCTCATGACATGTATGCCTGGCCCGCTTCTGAGGTCCCCGCCCTGCCCGGCAAGGGCCGCGACCTCCGGATCCACGACACCGCGACCGGCGGTCTGGTCACCCTCGACCCCGGTCCCGTCGCCCGTATCTACGTCTGCGGCATCACGCCGTACGACGCGACCCACATGGGTCACGCGGCGACCTACAACGCGTTCGACCTCGTGCAGCGCGTGTGGCTCGACACCAAGCGGCAGGTCCACTACGTCCAGAACGTGACCGACGTCGACGATCCGCTCCTGGAGCGGGCCATCCGCGACGGGCACGACTGGACCGCGCTCGCCGAGCGCGAGACCGCCCTCTTCCGCGAGGACATGACCGCCCTGCGGATGCTTCCCCCCGAGCACTACATCGGTGCCGTCGAGGCGATACCGGGGATCGTGCCGCTCGTCGAGCGGCTGCGGGACCTGGGCGCCGCCTACGAACTCGACGGCGACATCTACTTCTCGGTGGAGAGCGACGCCCACTTCGGGCAGGTCTCCGGTCTCGACGCCGAGGCCATGCGGCGGCTCTCCGCCGAGCGCGGCGGCGACCCCGAGCGCCCGGGGAAGAAGAACCCGCTCGACCCGATGCTGTGGATGGCCGCCCGCGAGGGCGAGCCGAGCTGGGACGGCGCGAGCCTGGGCCGTGGCAGGCCCGGCTGGCACATCGAGTGCGTCGCCATCGCCCTGGACCACCTGGGCATGGGCTTCGACGTCCAGGGCGGCGGCTCCGACCTCGCCTTCCCGCACCACGAGATGGGCGCCTCGCACGCCCAGGTGCTCACCGGCGAGTTCCCGATGGCCAAGGCGTACGTCCACGCCGGCATGGTCGCCCTGCACGGCGAGAAGATGTCGAAGTCCCGGGGCAACCTGGTCTTCGTCTCCCGGCTGCGCCGCGACGGCGTCGACCCGGCGGCGATCCGCCTCTCGCTGCTCGCGCACCACTACCGGGCCGACTGGGAGTGGACCGACCAGGTCCTCCAGGACGCCGTGGAGCGGCTGGCCCGCTGGCGCGCGGCCGTCTCCCGCCCCGACGGGCCGTCCGCGGACGCGCTGGTCGAGGAGGTCCGCGACGCCCTCGCCAACGACCTGGACGCGCCGACGGCGCTCCGCGCGGTGGACCGGTGGGCCGAGCTCCAGCGCGACGAGGGCGGTACGGACGAGAGCGCGCCCGGCGTGGTCTCGCGCGCCGTCGACGCACTGCTCGGCGTGGCGCTGTAACCAAGATCGCTCAGGCGAACCAAGATCGCTCAGGCGCCGGGCGGGCAGTGCCCACCCGGCGCCTTCTCATGTCGGCCCGCGTCCCACCCGGGGCGGCGAGGAGCCGGAGCCGCAACCAGGGCCGGCCGCGCGCCCCGGCCGGACGCTCCCGCTCAGCCCTCCGACGACTCGCCCTCGCCCGGGTCCTCCGGGTCCTCGCGCGACGGCTTCGGCGGCCGGGTGCGACCGCTGCTGGTGTCGCGCAGGTACGAGGTGGACTCGCCGCCCTCGGTGGCGTGCCCGCCGGCCACCGGGCCGCCGGGCCCCGGACCGCCGTCGCGGCGCCGCAGATACCGCTCGAACTCGCGGGCGATCGCCTCGCCGGACGCCTCGGGGAGGTCCGCGGTGTCCCGCGCCTCCTCCAGCGTCTGGACGTACTCGGCCACTTCGCTGTCCTCGGCCGCCAGCTGGTCCACCCCGAGCTGCCACGCCCGGGCGTCCTCGGCCAGCTCGCCCAGCGGGATGCGCAGGTCGATGAGGTCTTCGAGGCGGTTGAGCAGGGCGAGGGTGGCCTTGGGGTTCGGCGGCTGCGACACGTAGTGGGGCACCGCGGCCCAGAGGCTGACCGCCGGGACGCCCGCGTGGGTGCACGCCTCCTGGAGGATGCCGACGATGCCGGTCGGACCCTCGTACCGGGTCTCCTCCAGGTCCATCGTGCGGGCCAGGTCGGGGTCGGAGGTGACCCCGCTGACCGGAACCGGGCGGGTGTGCGGGGTGTCCCCGAGCAGCGCGCCCAGGATCACCACCATCTCCACGCCGAGCTCGTGCGCGAAGCCGAGGATCTCGTTGCAGAACGAGCGCCAGCGCATGGACGGTTCGATCCCGCGCACCAGCACCAGATCGCGCGGCTTGTCGCCGCCGACCCGGACGACCGAGAGCCGGGTGGTCGGCCAGGTGATCCGGCGGACCCCGCCCTCCAGGAACACGGTGGGCCGGTTGACCTGGAAGTCGTAGTAGTCCTCGGCGTCGAGCGCGGCGAAGACCTCGCCCTTCCACTCGCGTTCCAGGTGAGCGACGGCTGAGGAGGCGGAGTCGCCCGCGTCGTTCCAGCCCTCGAACGCGGCGATCATGACCGGGTCGACCAGCTCGGGAACTCCCTCCAGCTCGATCACCCAGTGCCTCCCTCCGAAGTTCTCTTGCGTACGTCCCAACCTTACGGCTTCAGCACTACCCCGCCGCAGCCCCCGTGCACGGTCCGCTGCCCACCGGAGTGATCCGCGCATGAAGGGGTGAAAGCCGGGGCACGGGCGAAGCGCTTCCTTGATTCATCCGAGCTGTGAAGCGAAAACCTCGGTCCCACCCCTGGACCGCAGGGTCCGGACGGCGCTATACATCCTCATACATCGGATGACCATGAGAGGTCGGATGTTCGAGCAGAAGTTCGTCGCAAGAGTTCTTCCGTCAGGACTCAGCCACAGGGGGCGCGCATGAGGCCGAGTGTCACCGGGTTCGACGTCCACGACATCCGCTTCCCCACCTCGGAGCGGCTGGACGGCTCGGACGCGATGAACCCCGACCCGGACTACTCGGCCGCCTATGTGGTGCTGCGCACCGACGGACCGGCCCGCACCGAGGGCCACGGCTTCGTGTTCACCATCGGCCGGGGCAACGAGGTGACCGCCGCCGCCATCGAGGCGCTGCGGCCGTACGTGGTGGGCCGCCCGGCGCCGAGGGACGCCGCCGACCTCGCGGCCCTCCATCACGACCTCACCCACGACTCGCAGCTGCGCTGGCTCGGCCCCGAGAAGGGCGTCGTCCACATGGCGGCCGGCGCGGTCGTCAACGCCGCCTGGGACCTGGCCGCGACCACTGCGGGCCTGCCCGTCTGGGAGTTCCTCGCCACGATGACCCCCGAGGAGCTGGTCTCCCTCGTCGACTTCCGCTACCTCACCGACGTCCTGACCCGGCAGGAGGCGCTCGCCCTGCTGCGCGCCGCCGAACCGGGCCGCGCCGAGCGGGCCCGGCTGCTGCGTGCCGAGGGCTACCCCGCGTACACCACCTCGCCCGGCTGGCTCGGCTACGACGACGCCAAGCTGGTCCGGCTCGCCAAGGAGGCGGTCGCGGACGGCTTCGCGCAGATCAAGCTGAAGGTCGGCGCCGACCTCGACGACGACGTACGGCGTCTGCGCCTGGCCCGCGCGGCCGTCGGACCCGGCATCCGCATCGCCGTCGACGCCAACCAGCGCTGGGACGTGCCGGACGCGCTGCGCTGGATGGCCGCGCTCGCCCCGTACGCCCCGTACTGGATCGAGGAGCCGACCAGCCCCGACGACGTGCTCGGCCACGCGGCGGTGCGGGCCGGGCAGCCGGTGAAGGTGGCCACCGGCGAACACGTCGCCAACCGGGTCGTGTTCAAGCAACTGCTCCAGGCGGGCGCGGTGGACTTCGTGCAGATCGACGCGGCCCGGGTCTCCGGCGTCAACGAGAACCTGGCGATCCTGCTGCTGGCCGCCAAGTACGGCGTACCGGTCTGCCCGCACGCGGGCGGTGTCGGCCTGTGCGAACTCGTCCAGCATCTGGCGATGTTCGACTACGTGGCCGTCTCGGGCACCCGGGAGGACCGGGTCATCGAGTACGTCGACCACCTCCACGAGCACTTCACCGACCCGGCCGTCATCGAGGGCGGCCGGTACCGCGCCCCGGACGCACCGGGTTTCTCGGCCCGGATGCGCCCCGAGTCGATCGCCGCCCACCGCTATCCGGACGGCCCGGCCTGGCGCTCCCGCCGGCCGGCCGAGGAGGTCATCTCATGAGCGTGCCCCAGGACTTCACCGCCCCCGGCGCCGCCCCCCAGGACTTCGCCGGCCTGGCCGCACTGGTCACCGGCGGCGCCTCCGGGATCGGCGCGGCCACCGCCGGGCTGCTCCTCGCCCGGGGCGCCCGCGTCGCCGTCCTCGACCGCGACGTCGCCGGCGCCCCGCCCGGCACCCTCGCCCTGGAGGCCGACGTCACCGACGACGCGGGCGTACGGGAGGCGGTGGAGCGGGCCGTGGCGGAGTTCGGCGCCCTGCACACCCTCGTCTCCAACGCCGGGACCGGCGCCACCGGCACCGTGGAGGACAACGACGACACCGAGTGGCACCGCGTCCTGGACGTCAACGTCCTCGGGATGGTCCGCGTCGCCCGGCACGCGCTGCCGCACCTGCGCCGCGCCGCGCGGGACCGGCCCGGCCACGTCTCCGTCACCCACACCTGCTCGATCGCCGCGACCGCCGGACTGCCCGGGCGCGCCCTGTACAGCGCCGCCAAGGGCGCGGTGCTCTCCCTCACCCTCGCCATGGCCGCCGACCACGTGGCCGAGGGGATCCGGGTGAACTGCGTCAACCCCGGCACGGCCGACACCCCATGGGTCGCCCGGCTGCTGGCCGGGGCCGAGGACCCGGAGGCCGAGCGGGCGGCGCTGCGGGCCCGCCAGCCCATGGGACGGCTGGTCACCGCCGACGAGGTGGCCGCCGCCATCGCGTATCTGGCGAGCCCGGCCGCCTCCTGTGTGACCGGTACCGGCCTGGCCGTCGACGGCGGTATGCAGGGCCTGCGCACGCGCCCCACCCACTGAGCCGCGAACCGCGAAGGACACGACCATGAGAGTGCGTACGACCACCGCCGCCTGCTGCGTCCTCCTGGCGGCCGGGGCACTGGCGGGCTGCAACCGCGAATCCGGCGGCGCCGGGGACCAGAAGGTCGGTATCGACCTGCCGCGCAGCGACGGCGACTTCTGGAACTCCTACCAGCAGTACATCGAGCGGGGCACCAAGGCGGGCGAGGTCTCGGCGCTGCCCCTCACCAACTCCCAGAACGACATCGGCAAGCTCGTCGCCAACGTCCAGGCCTTCATGGACCGGGGCGCCAAGGCGGTGATCATGGCCCCGCAGGACACCGGGGCCATCGCCTCCACCCTGGAGACCCTGCACGACCGGAAGATCCCGGTCATCAGCGTCGACACCCGCCCCGACAAGGGCGATGTCTACATGGTGGTGCGCGCCGACAACAAGGCGTACGGCGAGAAGGCCTGCGCGTTCCTCGGCGAGCAGCTGAAGGGCAGGGGCAAGGTCGCCGAGTTCCAGGGCGATCTGTCCTCCATCAACGGCCGCGACCGCTCGCAGGCGTTCAAGGCCTGCATGAGCAGCAAGTTCCCCGGTATCCAGGTCTTCGAGCTGGCCACCGACTGGAAGGGCGACGTCGCCTCCGCCAAGCTGCAGTCGACCCTCGCCGCCCACCCCGACCTGAACGGCATCTACATGCAGGCGGGCGGTGTCTTCCTCCAGCCCACCCTCGCCCTCCTGGAGCAGAAGCACCTGCTGAAGCCGCCGGGCGCACCCGGCCACCTCACCATCGTCTCCAACGACGGCATCCCCGAGGAGCTCGACGCCATCAAGGCCGGGAAGATCGACGCCACCGTCTCCCAGCCCGCCGACCTCTACGCCAAGTACGCGCTGTACTACGCCAAGGCGGCCCTGGACAAAAAGACCTTCAAGGAGGGCCCCACCGACCACGGCTCCACCATCGTCAAGATTCCCGGCGGGTACGAGGACCAGCTCCCGGCGCCCCTGGTGACCAGGGCGAACGCCGGTGACCCGGCGCTGTGGGCCAACCAGCTCCAGAAGAAGGACTGACCGTGGGCGCCGAGCCCGCCCTGGAGGCCCGGGGCGTCGTCAAGCGCTTCGGGCCGACCCTGGCGCTCGACTCGGTCGGACTGACCGTGCGTCCCGGCGAGTCCCACGCGCTCGTCGGCCGCAACGGCGCGGGCAAGTCCACCCTGGTCGGCGTGGTCACCGGACTGCACCGGCCGGACGCCGGGACGGTGGCCTTCGGCGGGGCGCCCGCGCCCGCGTTCGGCGACCGGGTCGCCTGGCAGTCCAGGGTGGCGTGCGTCTACCAGCGCTCCATGGTCGTCCCGGAGCTGACCGTCGCCGAGAACCTCTTCCTCAACCGGTTCGAGCGCGGTCCGATCCGCTGGGACCGGCTGCGGCGGCGCGCCGCGGAGCTGCTCGCCGAGTACGGGGTGGACGTCGACCCGACCGTACGGGCCAGGGAACTGACCGTGGAGCAGCGCCAGTTCGTGGAGATCGCCCGCGCGCTCTCCTTCGGCGCCCGGCTGATCGTCCTGGACGAGCCGACCGCCCAACTGGACGCGCGCGGCATCGAGCGCCTGTTCACCAGGCTGCGCGAACTCCAGGCGCAGGGTGTGGCGTTCCTCTTCATCTCGCACCACCTCCAGGAGGTGTACGAGCTGTGCACCGCCGTCACCGTCTACCGCGACGCCCGGCACGTGCTGACCGCGCCGGTGGCGGAGCTGGCCAAGGACGACCTGGTGGCGGCGATGACCGGCGAGACGGGCCGGGCGGCCCCGCGGCCCGCGGGAACCCGTACGGCGCGCCGGGACGCGGCGGCGGTCCTCACGGCCGAAGGGCTCGCCCTGGAGGGTGAGTTCGAGCCGCTGGACCTCGCCGTGCGGCCCGGCGAGGTGCTCGGCCTGGCGGGGGCCGCCGCCAGCGGGAACACCGCGCTCGGGGAGACCCTGGCCGGGATGCGCCGGGCGAGCACGGGCCGGATCGCGGTGCGCGGGCGGACGGTGCGGCCCGGCAGTGTGCCGCACGCCCTCGGCGCCGGTATCGGCTACATCCCCGAGGACCGGCACCGCCAGGGCCTGGTGCCCGGGCGCTCGGTCGCGGAGAACGCCACGCTCACGGTCACCGACCAGCTCGGGCCGTGGGGGACCGTACTGCCCTCCCGTACCCGGGAGTTCGCCCGGTCCATGATCGCCTCGCTCGACATCAAGGCCCGCGGGCCCGGGCAGCCCGTCTCCGGACTCTCCGGCGGCAACCAGCAGAAGGTCGTGGTGGCCCGGGCGCTGGCGAGGAAGCCGGTGGCGCTGGTCGCGGTGCGCCCGACCGCCGGGGTGGACGTGAAGTCCAAGGAGGCGCTGCTCGCGGTGGTACGGCGGGTCGCGGACGAGGGGAACGCCGCCGTGATCGTCTCCGACGAGCTCGACGACCTGCGGGTGTGCGACCGGGTGCTCGCACTGTTCCACGGGCGGGTCGTGGCGGAATACGACAGCGGGTGGAGCGACCGGGAACTGGTCGCCGCCATGGAAGGTGTGGGGGAGCGGCCATGACCGAGACGGTGACCACGGCGCCCGCCGAGGTGAAGGACGCGGGCGCGCCCGCGCGGCTCGCACAGGTGCGCTGGAGCGACTTCTCGCTGGTCCCGGTGATCCTGGTACTGATGGTGATCGGCTTCGTCGTCTCGCCGGTCTTCCTCACCTCGGACAACCTGATCGGCGTGGTCCAGCAGTCCTCCGAGCTGAGCCTGCTGGTGCTGGGCCAGGCCCTGATCCTCATCTGCGGCCGGATGGACCTCTCGCTGGAGTCCACGATCGGTATCGCGCCGGTGATCGCGATGTGGCTGGTGCTGCCCTCCGGGGGCGGCCGGTTCGCGGGGCTCGAACTGCTGCCCACCTGGACGGCGGTCCCGCTCTGCCTCCTGGTGGGCGTGGTGATCGGGGCGGTCAACGGCTTTCTGATGCTGAAGCTGAACGTCAACGGGTTCATCGCCACGCTCGGCATGCTGACGATGCTGCGCGGCCTCCACGTCGGCATCACCGAGGGCAAGTCGATCACCGATGTACCGGAGTCCTTCCGCTACCTCGGCAAGGCCGAGTGGCTGGGCGCCCCGGCCGCCGTCTGGATCTGCCTCACGCTCTTCGCCGTCGGCGGCGCCGCGCTCGCCTGGCTGCGGCACGCGCGGGCCCTGTACGCGATCGGGGGCAACCCCGAGGCGGCGCGGGCGGCCGGGATCCGGGTGGACCGGATCACCTGGGTGGTGCTGGCGCTGGGCGGTCTGCTCGCGGCGTTCGCGGGGATCCTCTACACCGGCCACTACGGCTCGGTGGCCGCGACCCAGGGCAACGGCTGGATCTTCCAGGTGTTCGCGGCGGCGGTGATCGGCGGGATCAGCCTGAAGGGCGGGCGCGGCACGCTGTTCGGGGCGCTCACCGGGGTGCTGACGCTGCAACTCGTCGTCAACGTCATGACGCTCGGCGGGGTCCCGGCGCTGTGGAACCAGTTCCTGAACGGGGCGATCATCATCGTGGCGCTGGTGATCTCGCGGTTCGCCAGCGGCGAGAAGCAGGACTGAGGGCCCGGCTCAGAGGGTCGACCTGAGCCACTGCTCCACGCTCGCGATGTGCACCGTCGCCCACGACCTCGCCGCCTCCGCGTCCCGGTCGCGCAGGGCCGCGAGGATGGCGCGGTGCTCGTGGAGGGTACGGGCCACTGCGTCCTCCTGCGTCAGCCCGCGCCACACCCGGGCCCGGGTGGTGGGGCCCGAGAGACCGTCCAGGAGGGAGCAGAGCACCGAGTTCCCGGCGCCGCGCACGATCCCTCGGTGGAACTCCAGGTCGCAGGCGACCAGCTCCTCCACCGACGGGTCCGGGCCGAGCGCGTCCAACTGGGCCGCCAGCGCGTCCAGTTCCGCGTCCCCGATCAGGGCCGCCGCCATCGCCGTGGCCGCGGGCTCGAGAATCCGCCGCACCGCCAGGAACTCCAGCACCGTGTCGTCCCGGTGGAAGTCCACGACGAAGCTCATCGCCTCCAGCAGCAACTGCGGGTCGAGGCTGGTCACATACGTACCGTCGCCCTGGCGCACGTCCAGGATGCGGATCAGGGACAGCGCGCGGACGGCCTCGCGCAGGGAGTTCCTGGACAGGCCCAGTTCGGCGGCGAGTTCGCTCTCCTTGGGCAGCCGGTCGCCCGGGCGCAGCGCACCGGAGACGATCATTTCCTTGATCTTCTCGATGGCCTCGTCGGTGACTGCCATGGGGCGACCTCCATACATCCGATGAATCGGACCCCATTATGCGTCTCCAGAACGCTCCGGCACACGGGAGCACGCGAAAGGGGCGGCTCCCCCCGTGGGAACCGCCCCTTCCGGCTGACTCGGCCGTTGCGGGCGTACGTCAGTCCTTCTTGCCCAGCAGGTCGTCGACCTTGCCGCGGATCTCGTCCGTGGCCAGGCCCCGGATCGTCAGCGTGGTGCGGCGGCGCAGCACGTCGTCGGCGGTCTCCGCCCACTCGTGGTCGCGCGCGTAGACGACCTGCGCCCAGATCTCCGGCGCGTCCGGGTGGATCCGCTCGGCCAGCGCCGCGTCCTCGTTGGCCAGGCGCGCGATGTCGAAGGAGAGCGAGCCGTAGTGCGTGGCGAGGTGCTTGGCGGTGTCGGCCGCCATGCGCGGGCCGGGCGCCGGGCCGTCCACCATCAGGCGGTGGGCG
The DNA here is from genome assembly GCF_045257485.1 of Streptomyces sp. YS-3. Taxonomy (NCBI): domain Bacteria; kingdom Bacillati; phylum Actinomycetota; class Actinomycetes; order Kitasatosporales; family Streptomycetaceae; genus Streptomyces; species Streptomyces sp. YS-3. The sequence continues at coordinate 16,335 of NZ_JBJHPC010000007.1, forward strand.
ACGGCGCGCGGGTTGGCTATACCGGGCAGCGGCAGCTTGCCGGGCAGTTCGGAGATGGGCTCGAAATCATCACCGAGCGGGCGGCCGGGCAGCTGCTCCAGCTTCTTCATCACCGTACGGCCGATGTGGCGGAAGGTCGTCCACTTGCCGCCGGCGACCGACAGCATGCCGCCGCGGCCCTCGGTGACGACCGTCTCGCGCTTGGCCTTGGAGGTGTCGCCGGGACCGCCCGGCAGGACCCGCAGACCGGCGAAGGAGTACGTGATCAGATCGCGCGAGAGCTGCTGGTCGCGGATGGAGAACGCGGCCTCGTCCAGGATCTGCGCGGTGTCCTTCTCGGTGACCGCGACGTCCGCCGGGTCGCCCTCGAACTCCTCGTCCGTGGTGCCGAGCAGGAGCATGTCCTCCCACGGCAGCGCGAACGTGATGCGGTACTTGTCGATCGGGGTCGCCAGCGCGGCCTTCCAGGGGGAGGTGCGCTTGAGCACCAGGTGCGCGCCCTTGGACAGCCGGATGGAGGGGGCCGCGTCCGGGTTCTCCATCTTGCGCAGGTGGTCGACCCAGGGGCCGGTCGCGTTGAGCACCAGACGGGCGTCGATGCCGAACTCGTCGCCGGAGAGGCGGTCGCGCAGCTCGGCGCCGGTGACCCGGCCCCGGGTGAAGCGCAGCCCGGTGACCTCGGCGTGGTTGAGCACCGCGGCGCCCGCGTCCACCGCGGCGCGGACCGTCATCAGGGCCATGCGCGCGTCGTTCATCTGGTCGTCGCCGTACACGGCCACGGCCTTCAGGTTGTCCGTGCGCAGCTCCGGCACGTCCTGCGCCGCCTTGGAGGGCGAGAGCAGGTGGCCGACGCCGTCACCGAAGGCGGAGAGCGCCGAGTAGGCGAAGACACCGGCGCCGAGCTTGGCGGCGCCGTGCGGGCCGCCCTTGTAGACGGGCAGGTAGAAGGTGAGCGGGTTGGCGAGGTGCGGTGCCACCTGACGCGACACCGCACGCCGCTCGAAGTGGTTCTCGGCCACCAGCTTCACGGCGCCGGTCTGCAGGTAGCGCAGACCGCCGTGCAGGAGCTTGGAGGAGGCCGAGGAGGTGGCGCCGGCGAAGTCGCCGGCGTCCACCAGGGCCACCCGCAGCCCGGACTGCGCGGCGTGCCAGGCGGTGGAGATGCCCAGGATGCCGCCGCCGATCACCAGGAGGTCGTATGTCGCCTTGGAAAGCTGCTCCCGAGTTTCGGCGCGGCTCTGGGTGGAGCCGGAGGCCGGGTGCGTCCCCAGGGCAGGGACGCTCTGCGTGGTGGTCATGGTCGATCTACTCCTCGTCCTCGATCCAGCCCATGGTCCGCTCGACGGCCTTGAGCCAGTTCTTGTACTCGCTGTCACGCTGGTCGGCGTCCATGCGAGGGGTCCATTCCGCGGCGCGGCGCCAGTTGGCGCGCAGCGCGTCGGTGTCCGGCCAGAAGCCGACGGCGAGGCCGGCGGCGTAGGCGGCGCCGAGGCAGGTGGTCTCGGCGACCATCGGACGCACCACGGGCGCGTCCAGGAAGTCCGAGAGGGTCTGCATCAGCAGGTTGTTGGAGGTCATACCGCCGTCGACCTTGAGCGCGGTCAGCTCGACGCCGGAGTCCTTGGTCATGGCGTCGCTGATCTCGCGGGTCTGCCAGGCGGTCGCCTCAAGGACGGCGCGCGCGATGTGCGCCTTGGTGACGTACCGGGTGAGACCGGCGATCACACCGCGGGCGTCGGGGCGCCAGTACGGGGCGAACAGGCCGGAGAAGGCCGGCACGAAGTAGGCGCCGCCGTTGTCCTCGACCGAGGAGGCCAGGGTCTCGATCTCGGCGGCCGTCTTGATCATGCCCATCTGGTCGCGCATCCACTGCACCAGCGAACCGGTGACGGCGATGGAGCCCTCCAGGGCGTAGACCGGCTTCTGCTCGCCGATCTGGTAGCCGACGGTGGTCAGCAGGCCGTTGTAGGAGTTGACGGGCTTGTCACCGGTGTTCATCAGCATGAAGGTGCCGGTGCCGTACGTGGACTTGGCCTCGCCCTCGGAGAAGCAGGTCTGGCCGAACAGGGCCGCCTGCTGGTCGCCGAGCGCGGAGGCGACCGGGACGCCGTCCAGGACGCCGCCCTTGGCGTGGCCGTACACCTCGGCGGAGGAGCGGATCTCGGGCAGCACGGCCGCCGGGATCTCCATGGAGGCGAGGATCTTCTCGTCCCACGCCATCTCGTGGAGGTTCATGAGCAGCGTGCGCGAGGCGTTGGTGACGTCCGTGACGTGCACACCGCCCTCGGTGCCGCCGGTCAGGTTCCAGATGACCCAGGAGTCCATGGTGCCGAAGAGGATGTCGCCGCGCTCGGCGCGCTCGCGCAGGCCCTCGACGTTGTCGAGCAGCCAGCGGACCTTGGGGCCGGCGAAGTACGAGGCGAGCGGCAGGCCCGTCTGGCGGCGGAAGCGGTCCTGGCCGACGTTTCGGCCGAGCTCGCGGCAGAGCGCGTCGGTGCGGGTGTCCTGCCACACGAGCGCGTTGTGCACGGGCTCGCCGGTGTTCTTGTCCCAGAGCAGGGTGGTCTCGCGCTGGTTGGTGATGCCGATCGCCTTGACGTCGGCGGAGGTGATGCCCGCCTTGTCGATGGCGCCGGCCACCACTTCCTGGACGTTGGTCCAGATCTCGGCGGCGTCGTGCTCGACCCAGCCCGGCTTCGGGAAGATCTGCTCGTGCTCCTTCTGGTCGACCGAGACGATCCGGCCGTCCTTGTCGAAGACGATGCAGCGGGAGGAGGTGGTGCCCTGGTCGATGGCCGCGATGAACGGGCCGTGGCCGTGCGAGGCGGTGGTGTGGGTGTCGCTCACGGAGTTCTCCTGGAGGTCTGAAGGTCTCTACGGCTTCTCAACGCTGTACGGCTCAGGCGAACGCGAGGTTGTACAGGCCGCCCGCGAGGGCGGCACCGGCGAGGGGGCCGACGACCGGCACCCAGGCGTAGCCCCAGTCCGAACCGCCCTTGTTGGGCAGCGGCAGCAGCGAGTGCACGATGCGCGGGCCCAGGTCACGGAACGGGTTGATGGCGTAGCCGGTGGGGCCGCCGAGCGAGAGGCCGAGGCCGACGACGACCAGCGAGGTGATCAGTACGCCGATGACGCCGAGGCCCTTGCCGTCGCCGTTCAGGCCCTGGGTCAGGATGGCCAGGACCAGCACGGCCGTGCCGATGATCTCGGTGGTGAGGTTCTGTATCGCGTTGCGGATCTCGGGGCCGGTGGAGAAGATGCCGAGAACCGGGCCGGCGTGCGAGGCGCTGCCGTCGTGCGGTCCTTCGATCGCCTGGTCGGCAGGGTCGCCGATGATCTCCGGGTCGGTCAGATGCGCCTGGAACTGGCCGTAGTAGGCGAGCCAGACCAGGGTGGCGCCGATCATGGCGCCGAGCAGCTGCCCCGCGAGGTAGGTGGGCACGTCGCTCCACTCGGTGCCGCCCTCGATCGCGAGGCCGAGCGTCACCGCCGGGTTGAGGTGCGCACCCGAGAGCGGGGCGGAGATGTAGGCGCCGGTGAGGACCGCGAAGCCCCACCCGAAGGTGATGGCCAGCCAGCCCGCGTTGCGTGCCTTGGAGCTCTTCAGTGTGACGGCGGCGCACACGCCACCGCCGAGCAGGATGAGAACGGCGGTACCGATGATCTCGCCGGTGAAGATGTCGGAGCTGGACACCCGCGACTCCTTTGTCCTTCGTCCAGGGGAAGGCGAACCCCGGGTCCCTCCGGTGGTCCGCGCCCTCACGTCGAGGGCTTGACGGCCCTTGGCGTTGTCACACTCTAACTCGTATTGCCGTTAGGTGTTCGACAATGCCGACCGATGAACGGCAGTGTTGCCCCGGGGTGAAGTCGTCGTCAAGGGTTCTGTGGCCGGTATCCCGATCGTTACCAGTAGGTATCTTTCAGCCACATTGATCGAAAACTTCCGGCCAGGATCGGAAACGATCGAAGCGGGGCCGGAAGTGGCAGGTCAGGGGCTCAGAAGCGGCCGGCGCCCAGGTCGCGCGAGACCGAGCGGGCGCAGTCGCGCACCGCCGCCACCAGGTCGGAACGGATCTCGCCGTCCGCGCACACGCGCTCCACGGCCCCGGTGACGCCCACCGCGCCCACCGGCATCCGGCGCCGGTCGAAGATGGGCGCCGCCACCGAGGCCACCCCGTCCCAGGTCTCCTCCGTGTCGCCGGCCCAGCCGCGCGCGCGGATCAGGTCGAGCAGCTCCTCGAAGCGGGCGGGCTCGATCACCGTGCGGGGCGTGAACGCGGTCCGCTCGCCCTCCACGGCCTCGGTGTGCGCCACCGGGTCGAACGCCGAGAGCACCTTGCCGAGCGCGGTGGAGTGCAGCGGCTGCATCGCCCCGACCTCCAGGACCTGCCGGCTGTCGTCGGGCCGGAAGACGTGGTGCATGATCAGCACGCCCTGCTGGTGCAGCACGCCCACGTAGACGCTCTCGCCGCTGGAGCGCGCCAGGTCGTCCGTCCACACCAGGGCCCGCGCCCGCAGCTCGTGGACGTCCAGATAGCTGTTGCCCAGGCGCAGCAGCTCCGCGCCGAGCTGGTAGCGGCCCGAGGCCGGGTCCTGCTCGACGAACCCCTCCGCCTGGAGGGTGCGCAGGATGCCGTGCGCGGTGCCCTTGGCCAGGCCGAGCGCGGAGGCCACCTCGGACAGGCCGAGCCGCCGCTCGCCGCCCGCGAGCAGCCGCAGCATGGCGGCTGCCCGTTCGAGCGACTGGATGTTCCGCGCCATCGCGCTTCCTCCCACTTCGGAACGTTGAGTTCGACAATGCTGAACAGTATCGGCCGTTGTCGACCCCGTGTCACCGTGATGGACGCTCCCCGCCGCCATCCGGCCAGTTCAGATGACAGCCGTACCGCGGCCATCCGGCGGTCACCCGGCCGGCCCCCCGGGCCGTCCGCCCCGTGGGACGCCCGTGCCACGCGCCCGGCGCCCGGTTACCCTGACCGGGTGCGGCCTCCCCCCGGACGCCGCAAAGCCGACAGCCGTCGCACTCCAGGGAGCACATCCATGGCCTCGTTGCCGACCCCTTCCGCCGACAGCCGGACCCGCGCCGACGCACTACGCGAAGCGCTCGCCACCCGTGTGGTGGTGGCCGACGGTGCCATGGGCACCATGCTCCAGGCCCAGGACCCCACCCTGGAGGACTTCCAGGACCTGGAGGGCTGCAACGAGATCCTCAACGTCACCCGGCCCGACATCGTGCGCACGGTGCACCAGGAGTACTTCGCGGTCGGCGTCGACTGCGTGGAGACCAACACCTTCGGCGCCAACTTCTCCGCCCTGGGCGAGTACGACATCTCCGAGCGGGTGTACGAGCTGTCCGAGGCGGGCGCCCGGATCGCCCGCGAGGTGGCCGACGAGTTCACCGCCGCCACCGGACAGCAGCGCTGGGTGCTCGGCTCCATGGGACCCGGCACCAAGCTGCCCACCCTCGGCCACGCCCCGTACACCACCCTGCGCGACGCCTACCAGCGGAACGCCGAGGGCATGCTCGCGGGCGGCGCCGACGCGCTCCTGGTGGAGACCACCCAGGACCTGCTCCAGACCAAGGCCGCCGTCCTCGGCGCGCAGCGCGCCCTGGACACGGCCGGCTACCGGGTCCCGATCATCTGCTCGGTCACCGTCGAGACCACCGGCACCATGCTGCTCGGCTCCGAGATCGGCGCCGCGCTCACCGCGCTGGAGCCGCTCGGCATCGACATGATCGGCCTCAACTGCGCCACCGGCCCCGCCGAGATGAGCGAGCACCTGCGCTACCTCGCCCGGCACTCCCGGGTGCCGCTGTCCTGCATGCCCAACGCCGGACTGCCCGTCCTCGGCAAGGACGGCGCCCACTACCCGCTCTCCGCGCCGGAGCTCGCCGACGCCCAGGAGACGTTCGTGCGCGAGTACGGCCTCTCGCTGGTCGGCGGCTGCTGCGGCACCACGCCCGAGCATCTGCGCCAGGTGGTCGAGCGGGTCCGCGGCGTCGCCACGACCGAGCGGCGCCCGCGCCCCGAGCCCGGCGCCGCCTCGCTCTACCAGAGCGTGCCGTTCCGCCAGGACACCGCGTACCTGGCGATCGGCGAGCGCACCAACGCCAACGGCTCCAAGAAGTTCCGCGAGGCCATGCTGGAGGGCCGCTGGGACGACTGCGTGGAGATGGCCCGCGACCAGATCCGCGAGGGCGCGCACATGCTCGACCTCTGCGTCGACTACGTGGGCCGCGACGGCGTCGCCGACATGGAGGAGCTGGCCGGCCGCTTCGCCACCGCCTCCACCCTCCCGATCGTCCTCGACTCCACCGAGGTGAACGTCCTGCGCGCCGGGCTGGAGAAGCTCGGCGGACGCGCGGTGATCAACTCCGTCAACTACGAGGACGGCGACGGGCCCGAGTCGCGCTTCGCCAAGGTCACCGAGCTGGCCGTGGAGCACGGGGCGGCGCTGATCGCGCTCACCATCGACGAGGAGGGCCAGGCCCGTACCGTCGAGCACAAGGTCGCCATCGCCGAGCGGCTCATCGACGACCTCACCGGCAACTGGGGCGTCCATGAGTCGGACATTCTCATCGACTGCCTCACCTTCACCATCTGCACCGGCCAGGAGGAGTCCCGCAAGGACGGCATCGCCACCATCGAGGCCATCCGCGAGCTCAAGCGCCGCCACCCGGACGTCCAGACCACCCTCGGTCTGTCCAACATCTCCTTCGGCCTCAACCCGGCCGCCCGTGTCGTCCTCAACTCGGTGTTCCTGGACGAGTGCGTCAAGGCGGGCCTGGACTCCGCGATCGTGCACGCCTCCAAGATCCTGCCGATCGCGCGGCTGGAGGAGGAGCAGGTCAAGGTCGCCCTCGACCTCATCCACGACCGGCGTTCCGAGGGCTACGACCCGCTCCAGCGGCTCATGGAGCTCTTCGAGGGCGTCAGCACCAAGTCGATGAAGGCGGGCAAGGCCGAGGAGCTCCTCGCCCTGCCGCTGGAGGAGCGGCTCAAGCGCCGGATCATCGACGGCGAGAAGAACGGCCTGGAGGCCGACCTCGACGAGGCGCTGCTGACCCGCCCGGCGCTCGACATCGTCAACGACACCCTCCTGGAGGGCATGAAGGTCGTCGGCGAGCTCTTCGGCTCCGGCCAGATGCAGCTGCCGTTCGTCCTGCAGTCCGCCGAGGTCATGAAGAGCGCCGTGGCCCATCTGGAGCCGCACATGGAGAAGTCGGACGCGGAGGGCAAGGGCACCATCGTGCTGGCCACCGTGCGCGGCGACGTCCACGACATCGGCAAGAACCTCGTCGACATCATCCTGTCCAACAACGGCTACAACGTCGTCAACCTCGGTATCAAGCAGCCCGTCTCCGCGATCCTGGAGGCCGCCGAGGAGCACCGCGCCGACGTCATCGGCATGTCCGGTCTCCTGGTGAAGTCGACCGTGATCATGAAGGAGAACCTGGAGGAGCTCAACCAGCGCAAGATGGCCGCCGACTACCCGGTGATCCTCGGCGGCGCCGCCCTCACGCGCGCGTACGTGGAGCAGGACCTGCACGAGATCTACGAGGGCGAGGTCCGCTACGCCCGCGACGCCTTCGAGGGCCTGCGCCTGATGGACGCGCTGATCGCGGTGAAGCGCGGAGTGCCCGGCGCGGCCCTGCCCGAGCTCAAGCAGCGCCGGGTGGCCAAGCGGGCGACGGCCCTGCCCGAGCCGGAGGAGCCCGAGGGCTCGGTCCGCTCGGACGTGGCCGTCGACAACCGTGTCCCCGAGCCGCCGTTCTGGGGCACCCGGGTGATCAAGGGCATCGGTCTCAAGGAGTACGCGTCCTGGCTGGACGAGGGGGCGCTCTTCAAGGGCCAGTGGGGCCTGAAGCAGAACCGGGCCGGCGACGGGCCGAGCTACGAGGAACTGGTGGAGAGCGAGGGCCGGCCCCGGCTGCGCGGCTGGCTTGAGCAGCTGCACACCAGGAACCTCCTGGAGGCGGCCGTCGTCCACGGTTACTTCCCGTGCGTCTCCAAGGGCGACGACCTGATCATCCTGAACGAGGACGGCTCGGAGCGGACGCGCTTCACCTTCCCGCGCCAGCGCCGGGGCCGCCGGCTCTGCCTTGCGGACTTCTTCCGTCCGGAGGACTCCGGCGAGACCGATGTGGTCGGGTTCCAGGTGGTCACGGTCGGCTCGAAGATCGGCGAGGCCACGGCCGAGCTGTTCGCGGCCAACTCCTACCGCGACTACCTCGAACTGCACGGCCTGTCGGTGCAGTTGGCCGAGGCCCTGGCCGAGTACTGGCACGCGCGCGTGCGCGCCGAACTCGGCTTCGCCGGTGAGGACCCCTCCGAGGTGGAGGACATGTTCGCCCTGAAGTACCGCGGCGCGCGCTTCTCGCTCGGCTACGGGGCCTGCCCCGACCTGGAGGACCGCGCCAAGATCGCCGAACTGCTCGAACCCGAGCGGATCGGGGTGCACCTCTCCGAGGAGTTCCAGCTCCACCCCGAGCAGTCCACGGACGCCATCGTCATCCACCACCCGGAGGCGAAGTACTTCAACGCGAGGTAGGCGCTCCCGCGCCCGCGGTGCGCCCGGACCCGGACGTGACCCTCACCACGAGCGTTCCGCGGCGGCCGGACGTACACTGGTCGGTCCAGCGCAGGCCGGTTCCCCCCCTGGGAACCGGCCTTCTCGTCCCTCCAGGAGGTGTGCCCGGATGACCACCACGGTTCCCGCGCCCGTAACCGGTTCGGCTCAAGGCTCCGCCCTCGAAGCCGTCTTCCTCGACATGGACGGCACCCTGGTCGACACCGAGGGGTTCTGGTGGGACGTCGAGGTGGAGGTCTTCGCCGCGCTCGGCCACCCGCTCAAGCCGATCTGGCGCGACGTCGTGGTGGGCGGCCCGATGACCCGCAGCGCCGGGTTCCTGATCGAGGCCACCGGCGCGGACATCACCGTGCCCGAGCTCACCGTGCTGCTCAACGACCGTTTCGAGGCGCGCATCGGCGGGGGCGTGCCGCTGATGCCGGGAGCCGCCCGGCTGCTGGGCGAGCTGGCCGAGCACGCGGTGCCGACCGCGCTGGTCTCGGCCTCGCACCGGCGGATCATCGACCGGGTGCTGCACACGCTCGGCGCGCGCCACTTCGCGCTCACCGTCGCGGGGGACGAGGTGGGCCGCACCAAGCCGCACCCCGAGCCGTACCTCTTCGCCGCCGCCGGGCTCGGCGCGGACCCCACCAGATGCGCGGTCGTCGAGGACACCGTGACGGGTGTGGCCGCCGCCGAGGCGGCCGGCTGCCGGGTCGTGGCGGTGCCCTCCGTGGCGCCCATCGAGGCCGCCGAGGGCCGGGTCGTCGTGGAATCCCTCGAACAGGTCGACCTGGCTTTTCTGCGTACGCTGATCACCCGGATGAACTGATCCGTACACACAGCGTGCGCCCTGAATGCGACACAAACTGATCGCATCCGACCGTGCATTTTCCGTTACCCCGCAAGGCGGCGAATTCACGGCGGCCCAATCCTTGTCGGACCTTGCGACTCCCTTGTCACCTCCTTGTCACCCCCTTGTCAAGGGGGTGACGTTCGTCACCTGATCCGCCGTCAATCCACCACGTCAAGGGCGTCTCCAGACCTTCTGGAGGTGCCCTTGTGTCCTGTTTGGTGATCTCCTGTACGAAAGATTCCGCCGCCGCGATATCCGACGGCCGCTATTTCCGGCCACTGCATGCCATGTGAATGGAGCAGGCCCGGTACGGGCTTTCCCGGCCCGCCCACTAATCTCGTCGCGAGAACTTCGCCGCACCCTCAACTGCCCCGGCAACCACCAAGCCGCCGGGCGCGCAGGTCCGATCGTACGTACCGGCCCGATCGCCTCCCCGCCCCGACCGGGCGGCCCGCGGCGGAGTCTTCCGTACACCGCTGTACCCCAGTGCCGGACACATAGGGAGAACGTCCAGGATGAACCGCAAGACTTTGGTGCTGCCGGCCGTAGTGGGCCTGCTCGCCCCCGTACTCGCCGCATGTGGCGGCGCGGGAAGTGGGGGCGACGGCGGCAAGGCCATCGTCGTGGGCACCACGGACCAGTTCGTGGTCACCAAGGACGCGCCCGCTCCCTTCGATCCGGCCTACGCCTACGACACCGGCGCCTGGAACGTGCTGCGCCAGACCGTGCAGATGCTGGTCCACGTGCCGCGCGGCGGCGGCGAGCCGGTCCCGGACGCGGCCTCCAGCTGCGCGTTCACCGACAAGGAGAACGAGAGCTACCGCTGCAAGCTGCGCAGCGGCCTCAAGTTCGCCGACGGCTCCAAGCTGACCGCCGCCGACGTCCACTACTCCATCCAGCGCGTCCTGACCATCAAGGACGGCAACGGCCCCGTCGCGCTGCTCGAGAACATCGACACGATGGAGACCAAGGGCGACGACGAGATCATCTTCCATCTGAAGACCCCGGACGCCACCTTCCCGTACAAGCTCGCGACGCCCGCCGCCGCGATCGTGCAGAAGGACAAGTACCTGCCGAAGAAGCTGCGCGGCGGCTTCGAGGTCGACGGCTCCGGCCCGTACACCCTCAAGGCCGAATACAAGGGCGACCAGGTCGTCAAGGCGGTCTTCAGCAAGAACCCCAACTACAAGGGTGACTTGAAGGTCAACCACGACAAGGTCGAGCTCCGCTCGTTCCCGGACGCCGACGCCATGGGCGCCGAGCTCGAATCCGGCAAGATCGACCTGATGACCCGCTCGATGTCGCCGGAGCAGATCCAGAAGTACTCGGCCACCCCGCCCAAGAACGTCAACCTGGTCGAGATGCCCGGCCTGGAGATCCGCTACCTGGGCTTCAACACCAACGACCCGTCGGTGAAGAACAAGGCCGTCCGCCAGGCGATGGCCGCCGTCGTCGACCGCGGCGCGCTGGCCTCCAAGGTGTACGGGGCGACCGCCGAGCCGCTCTACTCGCTCATCCCGACCTCGATCGCCGGGCACACCAACTCGTTCTTCAACAAGTACGGCGAGCCGAGCAAGCAGAAGGCCGCGGGCATCCTGAAGGCCGCGAACATCTCCACCCCGGTGAAGCTCACGCTGAACTACACGAGCGACCACTACGGCCCGGGCACCGCCAAGGAGTTCTCGATCCTGCGGGACCAGCTGAACTCCACCGGTCTGTTCGCCACCACGCTCAAGGCGACCGACTGGCCCAAGTACCGCCCGGCGCAGAAGGCCGGCGAGTACGCCGTCTACGGCCTCGGCTGGTTCCCCGACTTCCCGGATCCGGACAACTACGTCGCACCCTTCCTCGGCCGTGACAACTTCCTCAACTCGCCGTACTCCAACGTCGAGGTGCGCAACACCCTGATCCCGGAGTCCCGCGTCGCGGCCGACCGCAACCAGGCCGCCAAGCCGTTCGAGAAGATCCAGGACATCGTCGCCAACGACGTCCCGGTGCTGCCGCTGTGGCAGGGCAAGCAGTACGTCGCCGCCCGCAGCGACATCACGGGCACCGAGTGGGCGCTCAACTCCTCGGCCGACCTCCAGCTGTGGGAGCTGGGCCGCGGTGTGAAGTAACGCAGGACCCGGCCGCGACTGGCACGTGCCGGGCAGGCAATTTCCGTGAGGCCGCGGCTCCCCGGGGGGCGACCCCCGGGGCCCGCGGCCGAGCAACGACTGTGAGGCACTCGCACGTGAAGATACGGAACCGATGGCTGACGGCCCCGCTCGCCGCGGGGCTGGCGGCCGGTCTCCTCAGCGGTTGCGGCTCGGAGGACGGCTCCTCCTCCGGCAGCGGGGATTCGGTGGTCATGGGGATGTCGGACGACATCCAGGCCACCGACCCGGCCTCCGGCTACGACCCGGGCTCCTGGCTGCTGTTCAACAACGTCTTCCAGTCGCTGCTCGGCTTCCCCAAGGGAAGTTCCACCCCGCAGCCCGAGGCGGCCGAGCGGTGCTCGTTCGACAAGGGCGGCTCCCAGGTCTTCCGCTGCACCCTGCGCCCCGGTCTGAAGTTCAGCAACGGCCACGCGCTGACCTCCGAGGACGTGAAGTTCTCGTTCGAGCGGGTGCTGCGCATCAACGACCCCAACGGGCCCGCCCCGCTGCTGGCCACCCTGGGGAAGATCGACACCCCGGACGAGCGGACCGTCGTCTTCCACCTCAAGGTGCCCGACGCCACCTTCCCCAGCAGGATCGCCTCCGGCGCCGGTTCGATCGTCGACCAGGAGACGTACCCGGCGGACAAGCTGCGCACCGACGGCAAGGCGGTCGGCTCGGGCGTCTACAAGCTGGACGCCTTCGGTGAGAAGCAGGCGAGCTTCTCGGTGAACTCCGGCTACCGGGGCAGCGCCAAGGTCAAGAACTCCGGCATGACCATCAAGCTCTTCCACGGCCGCCAGAAGGACCTGGCACAGGCCCTGAAGCAGGGCGACATCGACCTCGCCTACCGCGGTCTCACCGCCAAGGACATCGCCGACCTCCAGACCTCCAGCCTGGCCGACAAGAACGGCGTCAAGGTCGTCGAGGGCACCGGCGCCGAGGTCCAGCACCTGGTCTTCAACATGAACGACCCGGTCGCCGGCAAGCTCGCCGTCCGCAAGGCCGTCGCCTACCTCGTCGACCGCGAGGCGCTGGTGCGCGATGTCTACAAGTCGACGGCGACGCCGCTCTACTCGGTCGTCCCGGCCGGCATCACCGCGCACAGCACCGCGCTGTTCGACATGTACGGCGGCAGCCCGCAGCCCGCGAAGGCCAAGCAGGTGCTGCACAAGGCCGGCATCAGCGGCAAGGTGAAGCTCACCCTGTGGTCCACGCCCATCCGCTACGGACCGGGCACCGACGACGAGCTGCGGGCCATCGCCAAGCAGCTCAACACGAGCGGGCTGTTCGAGGCCGAGGTGAAGTCCGTCGAGTTCAAGCAGTACGAGAAGGACATCGCGGCGGGCAAGTACGGCGTGTACGTGAAGGGCTGGATCCCCGACTACCCGGACCCGGACAACTTCACCTCGCCGTTCTTCGGCAAGGACAGCGTGCTGTCCAACCACTACGTCAGCAAGGTGATCACGGACGAGATCCTCCCGTCCACGGCCGCCACCGAGGACCGCTCGGCCACCGAGGCCGACTTCGCCCGCCTCCAGGACCTCGTCGCGGCCGACCTGCCGATCCTGCCGCTGTGGCAGGGCAAGCAGTACGCGGTTGCCCGCGAGGGCGTGGCGGGCCTGGAGTGGACGCTGGACCCGTCGACGGTCTTCCGCTTCTGGGAGATCAGCAAGAACTAGGCGCCCACGCCGCGAACGCGGATACGGACGTCACGGATACGGTGAAGGGGTGCGGGAAATCGATTCCCGCACCCCTTCGCCGTATCCGCGGCGTCCGCCCTACTGCGCGCCGGGCCGGACCAGGCCGCTCTCGTACGCGTACACCGCCGCCTGGACGCGGTCGCGCAGGCCCAGCTTCGTCAGCACATGGCCCACGTGCGTCTTCACCGTCGTCTCGCTGACGAACAGGTCCGCGGCGATCTCCGCGTTGGACAGACCGCGCGCCACCAGCTTCAGGACCTCGACCTCGCGGTCGGTCAGGGTGTGCAGCGTGTCCGGGACCGGCTCCTCGCCCGAGGGGAGGTGGTCCGCGTACTTGTCCAGCAGGCGGCGGGTGATGGAGGGGGCGAGCATCGCCTCGCCCGCCGCGACCACCCGGATCGCCTGCACCAGCTCATTGGCCGGGGCGTCCTTCAGCAGGAAGCCGCTGGCCCCCGCCTTGAGCGCCTCCACCACGTACTCGTCGAGGTCGAACGTGGTCAGCACCAGCACCTTCGCGGGGCCGTCCTTGCCCGGCCCGCTGATCTGCCGGGTGGCCTCCACGCCGTCCATCCGGGGCATCCGGATGTCCATCAGCACCACATCGGGCTGGAGCGCCCGCACCTGGTCGAGGGCCTGGAGACCGTCGCCGGCCTCGCCCACCACCGCGATGTCCTGCTCGGCCTCCAGGATCATCCGGAAACCGGTGCGCAGCAGCGGCTGGTCGTCGACCAGTAGGACGCGGATCGCCACGGGAACTCCTCATCAGGATTGCTGGACCGGGTCCATTCTGCCCTGCGCGTCCCGCGCACTCCCGGTCGGGAGCAGCGGAAGCGGATAGGCCGGGGGAGTCCCCCCGAATTCCGGACAGACCGCCTGGTGGTCGCACCAGCCGCACAGCTTGGTGGGCCGGGGCCGCCAGTCGCCGGTCTCGGTGGCCAGCCGGATCGCCTCCCACAGGGCGTGCAGCTTCCGCTCCACCTGGTGCAGGTCCGCCTCCACCGGGTCGTACGTCAGCACGTCGCCGCTGCCCAGGTAGACCAGTTGGAGCCGGCGCGGCAGCACGTTCTTCAGGCGCCACACCACCAGGGCGTAGAACTTCATCTGGAAGAGCGCGCCCTCCGCGTACTGCGGGCGGGGGGCCTTGCCCGTCTTGTAGTCGACGATCCGCACCTCGCCGGTGGGGGCCACGTCGACCCGGTCGATCACCCCGCGCAGCCGCAGCCCCGACTCCAGCTCCGTCTCGACGAAGAACTCCCGCTCCACCGGCTCCAGGCGGGTCGGGTCCTCCAGCGAGAACCACCGCTCCACCAGCCGCTCGGCCTCCGCCAGCCACCCCGTCAGCCGCTCGCCGTCCGCGTCCTCGGCGAAGAGCTCCGTCAGCTCGGGCTTCGCTTCCAGCAGCCGGTCCCACTGGCCGGGGATCATCGCCTTGGCCCGCGGAACGGTCCGCTCCGCCGCGGGGTCGTCGAAGAGCCGCTCCAGCACCGCGTGCACCAGCGTGCCGCGCGTCGCCGCCTCGCTCGGCTTCTCGGGAAGTTTGTCGATCACCCGGAACCGGTACAGCAAGGGGCACTGCATGAAGTCGTTCGCCCGCGACGGCGACAACGACACGGGCCGCCGGTCCGGCGCGGCCTCCTGGGTGCTCGTATCCATGACACAGACCCTACGGCCCGCCACTGACAGCGAGCGGAATACCATCGACGACGAGCCCCCTCACACTGCATGATCGTGACAGAAGCACCGACGAAGGGACACCGTGGACGAGAGCGGCGACAGCAAAAGGCCGCAGTCCGGCGCGGGCGACGAAGGCCCGGGCGCCGCGCCCGGCGGCGGCAAGTCGCCCCGTCGGCCGGAGCCGGGCGGCGGACTCCTCATGGGGCGTCCCTTCGGTGTACCGGTCTACGTCGCCCCCAGCTGGTTCCTGGTCGCCGCCCTGATCACCTGGGTCTTCGGCGGCCAGCTCGACCGGGTGCTGCCCGAGCTCGGCGCCGCCCGCTACCTCGTCTCGCTCTTCTTCGCCGTCGCCTTCTACGCCTCGGTGCTGGTCCATGAACTCGCTCACACCGTCGCCGCGCTGCGCTTCCGGCTGCCCGTGCGGCGTATCCAGCTCCAGTTCTTCGGCGGTGTCTCCGAGATCGAGAAGGAGACCGAGACGCCGGGCCGCGAGTTCGTGCTCGCCTTCGTCGGCCCGCTGCTCTCGCTGGTCCTGTCGGGGCTGTTCTACGTGGGGATGCAGGCCGTCGAGCCGGGCACCGTCCCCGGTGTGCTGCTCGCCGGACTGATGATCTCCAACCTGATCGTTGCGGGCTTCAACCTGCTGCCCGGGCTGCCGCTGGACGGCGGCCGGATGCTCCGCGCCGTCGTGTGGAAGATCACGGGCAAGCCCATGAGCGGCACGGTCGCCGCCGCCTGGGTCGGCCGGGCGCTGGCCGTCACCGTCCTCATCGGCCTGCCGCTGCTCACTCAGACCGGCGCCCTGGGCAACGCGCCCGAAGAGGTCGACGGCATGGACACCGTCACCGACGCGCTGCTCGCCGCGATCCTCGCCGCGATCATCTGGACCGGCGCGGGCAACAGCCTGCGCATGGCCCGGCTGCGCGAGCACCTGCCGGAGCTGCGCGCCCGCAACCTCACCCGCCGGGCCGTCCCCGTGGAGTCCGCCACCCCGCTCTCCGAGGCGCTGCGCCGGGCCAACGAGGCCGGGGCGCGCGCGCTGGTCGTCGTCGACGGCCACGGCGACCCCACCGGCCTGGTCCGCGAGGCCGCCATCGTGGGCGTACCGGAACACCGCCGCCCCTGGGTCGCGGTGAGCGGTCTGGCCCAGGACCTCACCGACGGGATGCGCGTCCCGGCCGAGCTGGCGGGCGAGCCGCTCCTGGACCGGCTGCGGGCCACCCCGGCCACCGAGTACCTGGTGGTCGAGGAGAGCGGGGAGATCTACGGGGTGCTCTCGGCCGCCGACGTCGAGAAGGCCTTCGTGGCCGCGATGGCGCGGCCCACCGCCTAGGACGCGCCGTCGCGGCCGGCCGGGGACGCGCAGGCCGTGGCGCTGCCGGGTCAACAGGGCCGGTACCCTGTTCGTATGTCCGAACCGACCGGTGCCGCCCGCCGTCGCGGGCCCTTCAAGGTCGGGGACCAGGTCCAGCTCACCGACCCCAAGGGACGCCACTACACGTTCACGCTCGAAGCCGGGAAGAACTTCCACACCCACAAGGGTTCCTTCCCGCACGACGAGCTGATCGGCGCTCCCGAGGGCAGTGTTGTCCGTACCACCGGGAACGTCGCGTACCTCGCGCTGCGCCCGCTGCTCCCCGACTACGTCCTGTCCATGCCCCGCGGCGCCGCCGTGGTCTACCCCAAGGACGCGGGGCAGATCCTGGCCTTCGCCGACATCTTCGCCGGCGCGCGCGTCGTCGAGGCGGGTGTGGGCTCCGGCTCGCTCAGCGCCTTCCTGCTGCGCGCCATCGGCGACCACGGCATGCTCCACTCCTACGAGCGCCGCGCGGACTTCGCCGAGATCGCCCAGCAGAACGTGGAGCGCTACTTCGGCGAGCCGCACCCCGCCTGGCAGCTCACCGTGGGCGACCTCCAGGACAACCTGTCGGACACCGACGTCGACCGCGTCATCCTCGACATGCTGGCCCCCTGGGAGTGCCTGGACGCCGTCTCCAAGGCGCTGGTGCCCGGCGGCATCCTCTGCTGCTACGTGGCCACCACCACCCAGCTCTCGCGCACCGTCGAGGCGATCCGCGAGATCGGCTGCTTCGCCGAGCCGCAGCCGTGGGAGTCGATGATCCGCAACTGGCACGTGGAGGGCCTCGCCGTCCGCCCCGACCACCGGATGATCGGCCACACCGGCTTCCTCGTCACCGCCCGCCGCCTCGCGGACGGCGTCGAGCCCCCGCTGCGCCGCCGCCGCCCCGCCAAGGGCGCGTACGGAGACGACTACGAGGGCCCCAACAAGGACTGACGAGCCCGTCGGCCCCAACGCACCGGCGCCGCCGCCGAGTTCCCCCACCCGTGGAGGAACTCGGCGGCGGCGCTTTTCCGTTGGAGGTACCGGCCGGGTACGGGCCGGGTACGGGCAGGAGACGGGCCGGAGACGGCCCGGGCAGTGAACTCCGCCCCGACCCCGCTGTTCCGCCCGACTGTGACGTGTGGCACGATGCTGGCCACCTCCACCACCCGCACCGCCCCTCACAGGAGACCTCCCGCGTGCAGAACGCCGCCGTCCCCGAGCTCGCGCACACCCACGCCCGCCCGGTGCACTGGCTGGCCACGGCCGCCGCGATGGCCGGTGTCGTGGCGCTGGCCGGCTGGCTCCAGCCCGGCACCGCCACAGCCTCCCAAGGGGCCCCCGGAGCCCAGGTGGCGGCGGCCCCGGCCCCCGAGGCGTCGGCCGTCGCCTACCCGCTCCAGTGCGGCACGGTGGGCACCCAGGTCGCCGCCCGCGCCACCGGCGACCTCGACGGCGACGGCAGCCCCGAGACCGTGGCGGCCGTCCACTGCCGGGCCGGCTCGGGGACCCCGCCGAGCGGGCTCTACGTGCTGACCCGGCCCGCGGTGCCGGGCGGCCCGCCGCGGGTGGTGGCCACGCTCGCCGACCCCCGGGAGAAGCGGAGCGTCCGCGATCTCGCGGTCCGGGATGGCGAGGTCAGCGCGACCCTGCTCGGCTACTCCTCGCCGTCCGTGCCGCGCTGCTGCCCCGACGAGGAACTGGAGACCAAGTGGCGGTGGCAGGGCGGGAAGTTCGTCCGGAGCACCCGGTCCCCGGCGCCCAGCATCTGATCCGTCACCGAGCGTACGTCACTCGTCACTTACCGTCTCAGGCCGCGTCCGGACCGTAGACCTCGATGCTGTCCGAAACCCGGCGTACGTGGATGCAGTCGCCCGGGCAGTCCTTCGCCGAGTCGACCACGTCCTGGAGAAGCGGCAGCGGAACCGGCGTCACGGCGCCCGGCGCCTGCAACAGCTCGTCCTCGGAGCTCTTCACATAGGCCAGACCGTCGATGTCCAGCTCGAAGACCTCGGGCGCGTACTGGACACAGATGCCGTCGCCCGTGCAGAGCTCCTGGTCGATCCAGACCTCGAGAGCGTCGTTCATGTCGCCTGCCGTTCCTGCGCGGTGCTGTGTTCGTGCGGTGTGTCCCACCCCACAGGCCGATCGGGCAATCCGTACCAGTCCTGACGGGTGTTGACCGACTCGACGATACAACCGCCCGCTTTCCGATGTTGATGGGTGGGTATTCCCCTGGCGTGAGGGAGAGCGCAAGGGTGAAGATCGGACACACCCCGCAGTCTTTGTGATCTAGGGGTTTCAATCACCACCCGCCCAGGTAGGGTCAGGAAGCGTCCAGCTCCCCTTGGAGGAGGTGAGGACCGTGGCAGCCCACGACGACGACATCAACCGCGGCATCCGGCCGGGGCGGGGGTCTGAGGACCCAGCCGGCCAGGTTGCCTATCTAGAGCAGGAAATCGCCGTCCTGCGACGTAAGCTCGCCGACTCTCCGCGTCATACGAGGATTCTCGAAGAGCGGATCGTCGAGCTGCAGACCAACCTGGCGGGCGTGTCCGCGCAGAACGAGCGGCTCGCCAATACGCTCCGCGAGGCCCGGGACCAGATCGTGGCCCTCAAGGAGGAGGTCGACCGGCTCGCACAGCCGCCGGCCGGCTTCGGTGTCTTCCTGCAGTCCAACGAGGACGGCACGGCGGACATCTTCACCGGGGGCCGCAAGCTCCGGGTGAACGTCAGCCCCAGCGTCGAGCTCGACGAGCTCCGGCGCGGCCAGGAAGTCATGCTCAACGAAGCGCTCAACGTGGTCGAGGCCATGGAGTTCGAGCGCGCCGGGGACATCGTCACCCTCAAGGAGATCCTTGAGGACGGCGAACGCGCCCTGGTGGTCGGGCACACCGACGAGGAAAGGGTGGTGAGGCTCGCCGAGCCGCTCCTGGACATCACCATCCGCCCCGGCGACGCCCTTCTGCTCGAACCCCGCTCCGGCTACGTGTACGAGGTGGTTCCCAAGAGCGAGGTCGAGGAACTGGTCCTCGAAGAGGTCCCGGACGTCGACTACGACAAGATCGGCGGACTCGGCGGCCAGATCGAGATGATCCGCGACGCGGTCGAGCTCCCGTACCTCTACCCGGACCTCTTCAAGGAGCACGAACTGCGCCCGCCCAAGGGCATCCTGCTCTACGGTCCGCCCGGCTGCGGCAAGACGCTCATCGCCAAGGCCGTCGCCAACTCGCTCGCCAAGAAGGTCGCCGAGGTGACCGGCCAGCCCGCGGGGAAGAGCTACTTCCTCAACATCAAGGGCCCCGAGCTCCTCAACAAGTACGTCGGTGAGACCGAGCGGCACATCCGCCTGGTCTTCCAGCGAGCCCGGGAGAAGGCCAGCGAGGGCACCCCCGTCATCGTCTTCTTCGACGAGATGGAGTCCCTCTTCCGCACCCGCGGTTCCGGTGTCAGCTCGGACGTGGAGAACACCATCGTCCCCCAGCTGCTCGCCGAGATCGACGGTGTGGAGGGCCTGGAGAACGTCATCGTCATCGGCGCCTCCAACCGCGAGGACATGATCGACCCGGCCATCCTGCGCCCCGGGCGCCTGGACGTGAAGATCAAGATCGAGCGGCCCGACGCCGAGGCGGCCAAGGACATCTTCGCCAAGTACCTCACGGCCTCCCTCCCGCTGCACGCGGACGACCTGTCCGAGCACAGCGGTTCCAAGGACGTGGCGGCCCACGCGATGATCCAATCCGTCGTCGAGCAGATGTACGCGGAATCCGAGGAGAACCGCTTCCTGGAAGTCACGTACGCCAACGGCGACAAGGAAGTCCTCTACTTCAAGGACTTCAACTCCGGCGCCATGATCCAGAACATCGTGGACCGGGCCAAGAAGATGGCCATCAAGGCCTTCCTCGACCACAACCAGAAGGGCATCCGCGTCTCCCACCTCCTCCAGGCCTGTGTGGACGAGTTCAAGGAGAACGAGGACCTGCCCAACACCACCAACCCCGACGACTGGGCCCGTATCTCCGGAAAGAAGGGCGAACGGATCGTGTTCATCCGTACCCTCGTCACCGGAAAGCAGGGCGCGGACACGGGACGCTCCATCGACACCGTGGCCAACACCGGTCAGTACCTGTAGCGCACAGGGGCGGCTGCGGGTGCCCGGCCGGGGCATCCGCAGCCGCCTGCATTTCCGGCCGAATTCAGGCCATGGACCGACCAAGAGCAATGACGGAATTGATCTCCCCACCAGCGCAAAGGCGTTCTAGGCTCTTCCGTACCGCCGAGTCGCGCAGTGCGGGGACGGGCACCGCACACGCACCGGAGAAACAGCGGTACTTGAGCGCCGCTCCCACAGGGGAGCGCCGCCGGGCAAGGAGGGCCGCATGACCGTACGGCGAGTAATGGGCATCGAGACGGAGTACGGCATCTCCGTCCCCGGCCACCCCAATGCCAATGCCATGCTCACCTCGTCCCAGATCGTCAACGCCTACGCGGCGGCGATGCACCGGGCGCGCAGAGCGCGGTGGGACTTCGAGGAGGAGAACCCGCTGCGGGACGCCCGCGGCTTCGACCTCGCCCGCGAGGCCGCCGACTCCAGCCAGCTCACCGACGAGGACATCGGCCTCGCCAACGTCATCCTCACCAACGGGGCGCGGCTGTACGTCGACCACGCGCACCCCGAGTACAGCTCGCCCGAGGTCACCAACCCGTGGGACGCGGTCCTGTGGGACAAGGCGGGCGAGCGCATCATGGCCGAGGCGGCGGAGCGCGCGGCGCAGCTCCCCGGCGCCCAGCCGATCCACCTCTACAAGAACAACACCGACAACAAGGGCGCGTCCTACGGCACGCACGAGAACTACCTGATGAAGCGGGAGACCCCGTTCTCGGACATCGTGCGCCACCTCACGCCGTTCTTCGTCTCCCGGCAGGTCATCACCGGGGCCGGCCGCGTCGGCATCGGCCAGGACGGGCACGAGCACGGCTTCCAGATCAGCCAGCGCGCGGACTACTTCGAGGTCGAGGTGGGCCTGGAAACCACCCTCAAGCGCCCGATCATCAACACCCGCGACGAGCCGCACGCGGACGCGGAGAAGTACCGCCGGCTGCACGTCATCATCGGCGACGCCAACCTCTCCGAGATCTCCACCTACCTCAAGCTGGGGATGACGGCCCTCGTCCTCTCCATGATCGAGGACGGTTTCATCAACGTCGACCTCGCCGTCGACCAGCCGGTCCGTGCCCTGCACCAGGTCTCCCACGACCCGGACCTGCGCCATCTGGTCACGCTGCGCAGCGGCCGGACCATGACCGCCGTACAACTCCAGATGGAGTACTTCGAGCTGGCGCGCAAATACGTGGAGGAGCGGTTCGGCGCCGACGCCGACGACCAGACCAAGGATGTGCTGGGCCGCTGGGAGGACGTGCTCAACCGGCTGGAGAACGATCCGATGAGCCTCTCCGGCGAGCTGGACTGGATCGCCAAGCGGGAGCTGATGGAGGGCTACCGGCGGCGCGACGGCCTGGGCTGGGACGCGGCCAGGCTCCACCTCGTCGACCTCCAGTACGCCGATGTACGGGCCGAGAAGGGCCTCTACAACCGTCTGGCGGCCCGTGGGAAGATCAAACGGCTGCTGGAGGAGTCCGACGTCTCCCGGGCCCGGACGAAGCCGCCGGAGGACACCAGGGCCTACTTCCGCGGGCGCTGTCTGGAGCAGTACGCGGACGACGTGGCCGCCGCCTCCTGGGACTCGGTCATCTTCGATCTGCCCGGCCGTGACTCCCTCCAGCGCGTGCCAACCCTGGAACCGCTTCGCGGAACGCGTAATCACGTGAAGGAGCTGCTCGACCGGTGCCGTACGGCCGAGGATCTGGTCCGGGTGCTCTCGGGCGGCTGACCTGGGGCTGAAAAGCATGCGGCAGGGGAAACACAGAGGTAGACCCCGCACGTTCCACCAAGTGCGGGGCCGATGTCAGACCCTGCTTGTAGGGTCTGATCAAGGACATCGAACCGAGCGGGGTGAGGTAGATGGCGACCAAGGACACCGGCGGCGGACAGCAGAAGGCCACGCGTTCCACCGAGGAGGTCGAGGAGCAGACCCAGGACGCGCAGGCTTCGGAGGACCTCAAGGAACGCCACGAGAAGCTCTCGGACGACGTCGACTCGGTGCTGGACGAGATCGACGACGTGCTGGAGGAGAACGCCGAGGACTTCGTCCGCTCGTTCGTTCAGAAGGGTGGACAGTAGTCCACGAACGTGAACAGCGAGGGGTGCGGGTAAGGGGACGAGGGTTCCCGGTGGCGGGGCGGCGCGGTGTGTGCCCAACCCGCCCTGCCGCCCCCGCCGTTCATGTGGATCACCGCCACGGGACGGGTAAAGTCCGTGGCGTACGGTGCTTCAACTGCGATTCGGCCATCGGCAAGTTGGGAGACGATCCCGACACAGTTCGTCGGGCTGCCGCCTACCTGGAGGGAACCTCGTGGAAGCCAACACCCGTGGCACAGGGCGTCTACCAGCTGCCTTCCTGACGCCGGGCTCGTCCTCGTTCATGGACTTCCTGGCCGAGCACTCGCCGGAGATGCTGCCCGGCAAGCGCGTCCTGCCGCCCGTGCAGGGGCACGTGGAGGCCCCGCACGGCACCACCATCGTCGCCGCCACCTTCCCCGGCGGCGTGGTGCTCGCCGGTGACCGGCGGGCGACGATGGGCAACATGATCGCCCAGCGCGACATCGAGAAGGTCTTCCCCGCCGACGAGTACTCGGCGGTGGGCATCGCCGGCACCGCGGGTCTCGCCGTGGAGATGGTCAAGCTCTTCCAGCTGGAGCTGGAGCACTTCGAGAAGGTCGAGGGCACCACCCTCTCCCTGGAGGGCAAGGCCAACCGGCTCTCCACGATGATCCGCGGCAACCTCGGCATGGCCATGCAGGGCCTCGCCGTGGTCCCGCTCTTCGCGGGGTACGACGTGGACCGCGAGAGGGGCCGCATCTTCTCGTACGACGTGACCGGCGGCCGTTCCGAGGAGCACGGCTACGCGGCCACCGGCTCGGGCTCGATCTTCGCCCGGGGCTCGATGAAGAAGCTCTACCGCGAGGACCTCACCGAGGCGCAGACGACGACCCTGGTCGTCCAGGCCCTCTACGACGCGGCGGACGACGACTCGGCGACCGGCGGTCCCGACGTGGCCCGCCGGATCTATCCGATCGTCACCGTCATCAGCGACGAGGGCTTCCGGAGACTGACCGAGGCGGAGTCCTCCGAGATCGCCCGCTCGATCCTGGAGAAGCGCCTGGAGCAGCCCGACGGCCCGCGCGCCGCACTGCTCTGAGGCCGCAGAGATGACCCCGCCACTGACAGAAAGGGACGGATAGCCGGTGTCGACGCCGTTCTATGTCTCACCCCAGCAGGCCATGGCCGACCGCGCCGAGTACGCCCGCAAGGGCATCGCGCGCGGCCGGAGCCTGGTCGTGCTGCAGTACGCCGACGGCATCGTCTTCGTCGGCGAGAACCCGTCCCGTGCCCTGCACAAGTTCAGCGAGATCTACGACCGGATCGGCTTCGCCGCCGCCGGCAAGTACAACGAGTACGAGAACCTCCGCATCGGCGGTGTGCGCTACGCGGACCTGCGCGGCTACACCTACGACCGCGACGACGTGACGGCCCGCGGCCTGGCGAACGTGTACGCGCAGACGCTGGGCACCATCTTCTCCAGCGCCGGCGAGAAGCCGTACGAGGTGGAGCTGGTGGTCGCCGAGGTCGGGGCGACGCCGGAGGAGGACCAGATCTACCGGCTGCCGCACGACGGCTCGATCGTGGACGAGCACGGCTCGGTCGCGGTCGGCGGCAACGCCGAGCAGATCAGCACCTTCCTCGACCAGCGCCACCAGGACGGTATGTCGCTGGCCGAGGCGCTGAAGCTGGCCGTGCAGGCCCTCTCCAACCAGACCAACGGCGCCGACCGGGAGATCCCCGCGGAGCGGCTGGAGGTCGCGGTCCTGGACCGGACACGGCCGCAGCAGCGCAAGTTCAAGCGGATCGTCGGCCGTCAGCTCTCCCGTCTCCTGCAGACCGAGGAGGCGAGCGCCGAGCCGACCGAGGTGCCCTCGGACGACGACGAGGAGTAGCCGCGAGGCAGTGCTCCGCGGGCCCGTGCCCCACCGTCCGTGACGGCGGGGCACGGGCCTTTTGCGTTCAGGACGCGGGCGGCGCCGTGGAGCCGCGGACGACCAGGGAGACGGGCAGGTCGCCCGCCTCCGGCTCACGGCCCTCCAGTACGGCGAGCAGCGCGGCCATGCCCCGCTCGCCCACCCGCTCGGCGGGCAGCCGGACGGTGGTGAGCTCGGGTTCGAGGGCGGTGGCCAGGGCGAGGTCGTCGAACCCGGCCACCGAGAGGTCCTCCGGGACGCGCAGGCCCAGCCGCCGGGCGGCCTTGCAGGCTCCCGCGGCCAGGATGTCGTCGTCGCAGATGAGCGCCGTGGGGCGGGGGCCGGGCCGGGTCAGGGCGTGCTCGGCGGCGGCGCGGCCGGCGTCGACGGTGAGCGCGGAGGGCACGGTCAGGACCTCGGCGCCGGGCACCGCGCGCAGCGCGTCCTCCAGGGCCCGGGCGCGTACCCGGAACGTCCAGGAGTCCACGGCCGAGGCGAGGTGGACGAACCCGCGGTGGCCGAGGCCGAGCAGATGGTCCGT
Source organism: Streptomyces sp. YS-3 (assembly GCF_045257485.1). Lineage (NCBI taxonomy): Bacteria > Bacillati > Actinomycetota > Actinomycetes > Kitasatosporales > Streptomycetaceae > Streptomyces > Streptomyces sp. YS-3. The sequence goes on from NZ_JBJHPC010000007.1 coordinate 41,296, forward strand.
CACCTGCCGTATGCCGTCGGCGATGTCGAGGTTGACGCGGGCGGCGGGCCCGGACGCGGCGGGGTCGCTGTCGAGCATGACCAGCGGCAGGTCGGTGCCGCGGATGGACACGAGGGCGTCGGCGGCCATGGAGGAGGCGATGACCCCGTCGAGGGCCGCGCTGGCGGAGGCGAAGGGGTCGCGGGC
>NZ_JBJHPC010000061.1:0-20339 GCF_045257485.1 Streptomyces sp. YS-3
CCCGGTCCCCCGTCAACTCCCGCCCGACGTGGGCAGCTTCACCGGCCGCGCCGACTATCTGCGCGAGCTGGACGCGCTGCTCTCCCAGTACGCCACCGGCCCCGGCCAGACACTGGTGATCTCCTCGCTGTCCGGCATGGCGGGCGTCGGCAAGACCGCCCTCGCCGTGCACTGGATGCACCGGGCCGCCGACCGCTTCCCCGACGGACAGCTGTACGCGAATCTGCGCGGCCACGCCGACGAGCCCCCGGCGACGGCCGACGACGCCCTGGGCCAGCTGCTGCGGGCTCTGGGGGTGGGTGCCGGGCACCTGCCGGAGAACACCGACGAGAAGGCCGCCCTGTACCGCTCGCTGCTGGCCGGCAAACGGATGCTGGTCCTCCTGGACGACGCGGCCGGCCTCGAACAGGTGCGCCCGCTGCTGCCGGGCTCGCCGAGCTGCTTCGTCGTCGTCACCAGCCGCAACGACCTGCGCGGCCTCACCGCGTTCCACGACGCCCACCGGGTGAACGTGGCCGCCTTCAACGACGAGGAGGGGCTCGCGCTGCTCACCCGTGTCATCGGCGCGGACCGGGTGCGCGGCGAACCCGAGGCCGCGGCCGAGGCGGTCCGGCTCTGCGGCGGCCTGCCGCTCGCCGTGCGGATCGTGGCCGCCCACCTCATCGGCGACCAGCACCTGCCGCTCGCGGAGGTGGTCGGGACGCTGCGCGGCGAGGACCGCCGTCTGGACGACCTGACCCTCGACCAGGAGCAGCACACCGGTGTCCGCAGCGCCCTCGCCCTGTCCTACCGCTCGCTGCCCGCACCCGAGCGGCGGCTCCTGCGGCTGCTCTCCCTCACCCCCGGCTCGGAGGTCTCGGCCCCGGCCGTCGCCGCGCTGGCGGGGGCTCCGCTGACGGCCACGGTCCGGCTCCTGGACCAGCTGGTCGCGCGCAGTCTGCTCCAGACGCACCGGCCCGGCCGCTTCCATCTGCACGCCCTGGTGCGCCTGTTCGCCCGCGAACGGGCCCGCGCCGAGGACGACACGGCGTTACGGGAAGAGGCCGTCGACCGGCTGCTCACCTGGTATCTGGCGACCGCCGAGCAGGCCGGGCATCTGCTGTACGGCACCTTCTACTCCTGGTACGCCGCGCCCCCGCCCGAGCCGGACGGCTCCCCCACCGCGCCGCTGACCTTCACCGGCCCGCCCGCGGCGCTGTCCTGGCTGGAGGACGAGCGGGCCGCCCTGCTGGCCTGCGCCCGGTACGCCTTGGGCCACGGTCCGCGCGCCTTCGCCTGGAAGTCCGCGCTGGCCACGCACGGCCATCTGATGGAGCACGGCCAGCGGACCGCCTGGCTGCGCGCCGCGGAGACGGGACTGCGCGCCGCCGACGCCGAACACGACGACCACGCGCGCGCGGTGATGCACTGGAGCCTGTGCTACGTCCTGTGGGAGCTGGGCCGCCACGACGAGGCGCTGCGCCACAGCGCCCGCGCCGACGCCCTGTTCGACCGGGCCGGGCTGCCGGTGGAGCGGGCCGGCGCCGTACTGGGGCTCGCCGCCTCCCACCGCGAACTGGGCGCCCTCGACCAGGCCCAGCGCCACGCCGAGCACACCCTGGCCCTCTACCGCGACGGCGGTGAGCCCGCCGGGGAGGCGTGGGCGCTGTTCCTGCTCGGCTCGCTCCGCCTGGACCGGGGCCGACTGGGCGCGGCGGGGCCGTTCTTCACCGAGGCCCTCGAACGCGCCGAGGCTTCGGGGGACGAGCACACGGTGATGCTGTCGCTGTGGGGGCTGGGCAGCCTCCACCACGCGCGGGGCGATCTGGAGGAGGCCCAGCGCCTGCTCACCCGGGCGCTGGCCGCTCAGGGCAGACTGCTGTCCACGTACGCGGCGGAGGGCGCGCTCACCACGCTGGCGGCCGTCTGCCGCGACAACGGCGATCCCCGGCTCGCGCTCAAGTACGCCATGGACGCGCTCAGCGTCACCCACCGCACCCACCGCCGGCTGGTCGAGCCGGACGCCCTCAACACCGTCGGCACCGTCCTGCTGCACCTGGACGACGCACCCGGCGCACTCGACCACCACCGGCGCGCCCTGGACGCGGCTCGGGCGACGGGGTGTCTTCGGGCGGACGCCACGGCCTGTGTGGGCCTGGCGGCGGCCCACCGGCACCTGGGCGAGAACCGTGAGGCCCTCGCGTACACACGGCGGGCCCTGAGCACCGCCGCGCAGGCCGGGCTCAGGCTCGTCGAGGGCGAGGCGCGCACCGAACTCGCATGGGTCCATCTGGCGCTCGGCCACCGCACCAAGGCCGCTCAGGCGGCCGAGCGGGCCGTGCGGATGCACCGGGCCGCCGGACACGGGCCGGGTCTCGCCCGGGCCCTGGAGGCCGCCGCCGCCGTGCGCGGCACCGGCGGGGACCTCAGCCGAGGGCGCGTACCAGCGCGGTGATCACGGCGGCCACCAGGACGACGAGGGGCACGGGCGCCTTGAGCCGCCACGCCACCAGGGCTCCGGCGAACCCGGCGAGCCGGGCATCGAAGGTCATGCCGTGCGCGCCGGCCGAGCCCACGAGCTGGGTGACGACGAGCACGGCGAGCAGCGCGGGCGTCAGGTACTCCACGAACCGGGGGAACCACGCGGGCAGTTCGCGGTCCCCCATCACCAGCGATCCGGCGCCCTTGATGAGGAAGGTGGTCACCACCAGGGCGCCGACGACGATCCACGGGTCGTTGCTCACCGGGCCCCCTTCACCGGGCGGGTCATGGGCAGCGCCGTCCATACGACGGCGATCAGACAGGCCGCGGCGATGGCCGCGTCCGGGAGCCCGGCCGCGGTGAGGGCCGCCGCGCCCACGGCCGCGGTGGCGGCGGCCGTCCGTTTGCGGGCGGTGCCGAGGTGGGGCGCGAGCAGCAGGAAGAACAGGACCGGCGAGACGGCGTCCAGGCCGTAGTTGAGGACGTCCACCGCCTTGAACGGGCCGATCGCCCCCAGCAGCGTGCCCAGGACCCAGCCGAGCCAGAGCACCACGCCCGAGGAGAGCAGCCGGGTCCGGTCGAAGCGGCCGTCCGCGTCGCTGGCGATGGCCCAGGACTCCTCGATGACCAGTTGGGACTCGACCGCCCGGCGGGCCCGGCCGCCGCGCAGCGCGGGCAGGATGGCGAAGCCCATCACGAGGTAGCGCAGGTTCAGCAGGGTGCCGGCCACGGCCGCGGCGGCCCAGCCGCCCCCGTTGGCGATCACCGAGACGGCGGCGAACTGCGAGGAGCCCACGAAGACCAGACCGGACATGGAGGTCGCGCCGAGCGCGCCGAAGCCCGCGCCCTTGGCAAGGACGCCGAAGGAGATGCCGAACGCGAAGATCGCAACGGTGAACGGCACGGCGGCTCTGGCTCCCGCCGCCCAGGCCCGGCGCCGTCCGGTGGACGGGGCCGGGCGGGCGGATTCGGATTCGGTGCCGGTCATCCGCTCCCGCCCGCCGAGGCCGTGGCGGCCCCGCCCGTGGGGGCCGGAGCCCCGCCGTCCCGTACGGCCCGCCCGTACGCCCGTACGAGTGCGGTCGTGACGGCGCCGACCGGGTACTCCCGCGTGTCGACGGCGGTGACCGGCTGGACCTCGTACGCCGTGCCGGTCAGGAAGACCTCCTCGGCACGCGCCAGTTCGGCCGGTTCCATGTGCCGCTCGACGGCTTCCAGGCCGAGCCCGCGGGCGAGCGCGAGGACGGTGCGCCGGGTGATGCCGTCCAGTACGCACTCCGGTGGCGGGGTGTGCAGGGCGCCGTCGATCACCAGGAACAGATTGGCGCCGGTGGCCTCGGCCAGCCGGCCCCGGTGGTCGAGGAGCAGCGCGTCGTCGTGGCCCGTCGCTTCGGCCTCCTGTCCGGCGAGTGAGCCGAGGGCGTAGAGGGCGGCCGTCTTGGCGCGGACCGGGGCGGTGTCGGGTGCGGGGCGCCGCCAGCGCGAGGTGGCCAGCCGGATTCCGCGCGGCCCGGACGCGAAGACCCGCGGCCAGGGCCAGGCCGCGATCGCCACATGGACCGTGGGGTCCGGGGCGACCAGGCGCAGGGTGTCGCTGCCGCGCCAGGCGACCGGGCGGACATAGCCCTCGGTCAGGCCCGCCAGGTCCACGATCTGCCGGGTGGCCGCGTCCAGTTCGTCCGCGGACCAGGGCAGGGCGAAGCCCATCTCGCGGGCCGAGGCGACGAGCCGGAGGCTGTGTCGGTGGAGTTCGAAGACCCGGCCGTCGTAGACGCGCTCGCCCTCGAAGACGCTGCCGCCGTAGTGCAGCCCGTGGCTGAGGACGTGCAGGCGGGCCTCGCGCCAGGGGACGAGCCGGCCGTCGAGCCAGATGGCGCCGTCGCGGTCGTCGAGCGGCGGCGCGGCGGTCGGCCGCGCACCTCTCGCGTCACTCGTGGTGCTCGTGGTGCTCTCTTCGCTCATGTGGCGAACCCCCGGTCCGCGTAGGGGAAGCCCTCCAGTTCGTTGACGGGGACGCTGTCGTCACGGCGGGACGCGTAGTAGATGCGGATCTCGTCGATCAGGCCCGTCTCGTCGAAGCGGTAGACCTCCGCCCCGCGCAGCACCTTGCCCAGACGCGGTTTGAAGGCGGTCCACTCGCAGGTCGCGGTGCGGCTGTGCGGGTCGGCGTGGACGGCGTCCACGGCCCAGTGGGAGTCGTTGGCGCGTACGTCGGCGCCCCAGCGCTCCACCACCGGGTCGATGCCCTCGATCGGGCCGGCCATGCCGACGGCCAGGTAGTGCACGACGTTCTCGGCGAGGCACCGCGCGAACAGGTCGCGGTCGACCTTGTTGCAGGCCTCGAAGTACAGCCGTACCGCTGCCTCCATCTCGGAGCGGTCCAGCGCCCGTCCGGTCGCGCGGCCCTCGTCACCCGTGGCGTCGCTGTCCATGTCGCTCGTCTCCTCGCTGCTCGTTTACGGCTCTCGACGGCCCGCTCGCACGGCGGTGTTCACAGTTCGGCCGGTGCGAAGCGCGGCGGGGGAAGGGTCGCCAGCCGGCCCTGGGCGCGCACCAGCCTCGACTGGTCGGCCGTGAAGGCGTACCGGTCGCCGTCGGCGCCCTCGCGCAGATGGGTGCGGACCAGTTTCCTCGCCGCCGCGCGGTACTCCTCGGGTGTGGTGGCCGAGGCTTCCATGGCCTCCACCGTGTCGACCAGTTCGCGCAGCGCGTCGATGACGCCGTCGTACGAGAGCGACAGACGGCTGCCGTGGTCGGCGAGGGCGTGGCGCTCGCGCAGCCACGAGTAGAGGAAGACGCCGGTGCCCGCGTCGAAGTTGCGGACCGCGTGGGCGTCGAGCGGGTAGCGGAACATCCGCTCCAGAAGGATCATGGCGATCTGCTCGTGGGCGTACGGGACGGTCTCGTCGTGGCAGGCGAGCACGGTCCTGGCGTCGACCTTCAGCTCTTCCAGCACACCGATGAACCAGTTCATCTTGAGTTTGATGTGCTGGTCCAGCGGCCACTGCCCCTGGTGGTGGAAGTAGTCGTGCAGATATCCCCACAGGGAACGGGCCTGGTAACACACCTCGGGGTGCATGCCGGTCGAGGCGCGCGGCAGGGATTCCGGGGTGAGGACCGCCCGCGCGGAGGGCACCGCGTACGTTTCGTGGATCCTGCGGAACTTGCTGAAGAAGAAGAACGCGTAGGCCTGTTCGGCCACCTTGTCGTGGGCCGCGACGTTCTCCGGGAAGAAGACGATGCAGTTGCCGTTGGTCAGCCCTTCGCTTCCGGCGAGGAGCACGGTGGCCTGGCAGTTGTTCTTGGGGTGCGGATAGCGCACGGCCAGTTCGGGCAGCGCGTCGGGCTCCTTGCGGCGGACGAGGAAGAACTCCAGTCGCCTGCCGACCGGTGGAACGCTGTTGGTGGTCTGCACGGGGGCGAGGAAGGCCGCCCAGTCGCCGTCGGCCGGGGCGGTCAGGGCGTCCCGGGAGCGGGCGAAGTGCGGCGGTGTGTCGAGTCCTGCGGCCAGCCAGCCGTCGATGTCGGCGGCCAGGGCGTCGGCCTGGTCCGTCCTGCCGTGCCCGGCGAACCAGCGCACGGCCTCGTCCCTGATGGCCAGGAGGTTCGCACGGTCCTGCTCGCCCGGCTCCGTGACCGTGCCGTCGTCGCCCTGGCGGGTGCGGAAGGCGTCGATCCGCGGCAGGAGGCCCCGGCCGAGCCGTTCCGCCTCGCCGAGCAGGTCGTCCCGGAGGCGGTGCGGGCCGAGGGCCGCGGTCACGAAGCGGCCTCCCGCACATGGTGCACGGTGTAGACCATCGGCACCTCGCCGAAGCTGTGCAGCACGCGCAGGCCGTGGGCCCTCGCGGCCACCACGGTGGTGACACAGCCCTCGGTCCTGCCGTCGGCGCAGTCGATGGCCGCCTGGGCGTTGCTGGTCACCAGCCGCCGTCGGCCGGCCGGTGACACGAGGCCCGCCGGGGCCGGGTGGGTGGCCACGGTGCGCGGCTCGGCGTGCGCGCCGGGGGCCACGGCGAGCACCATCTCGTGGGTGGGCCACACGAAGGAGTCCACCATGCGGCAAACCTGGAGGTTGCCGAAGACCAGGGTGTGCAGTTCGGGGTAGACGGCACAGGCGACGAGGGCGTGCTCGCCGTCCCTGGGCACGGTCTCCATGGCGGATTCGAGGGTCGCGTGCAGCGTCACCCGCCCCCGGTCGTCCCGTCCTTGGCGCCGCAGCCACTCGTGCGCCGCGGCTTCCAGATTGGTGCCGGTCGGTCCCAGGGTGTGCAGATGCCTGATCCCGCCGATCGGCGAAGGCGATAAAGAACCGGCGCCCACGCGCTCCCGCGTCACCATGTCCACTCCCCCACGTCTTCCCCCGCGGTTCTGCTGTCGCCCTCGGGCGGCACGCGGGCTGTGCGTCGGTGCACGGCCGCGTCGGTGATCCTAAGCGGCCCGTCCCGCGGCGGCCACCGGGCCTGGGGCGCACCGACTGATTTCCCACACTGTGGCCACTTCCGCCCGTTCAACGTTCCGGAAATCCGGCGACAAATGCCGTCGGGGCGGGTGCCATTGGTGCCCCTTTTCACCCCCGAAGCGGTCGTCCGGCGTACGCATCGCGTCATTCCGGGTGGCGTCCGGGGGCACACACCGGCGCAACACGCGCGTCCCGGCCACCGTCGGCCCCGTCCGGGGCGGCCGGAAGCCGACGGAGACGCTCCGGTTCGCCCTCATCGTTCGGGCAGCGTCGCGGAGTTCGCCCGAAGGAGGCACGTCCCGGCCGTCAGGCCTCGGTCACCTTGGCGAGGAAAGCGGCGAGGTTCTCCACGACCCGGTGGATCTTCTCCTCCAGCGTGATCGTCTCGTGGAGCCGCGCCCCGACGCCCGCGTCCCTCCTGCCCCGTACATACAGCGAGCAGGCGAGGTCGTCGCAGAGGTAGACACCCACCGAGTTCCCCTGCTGTCCGGCCTTGCCCGCCTTCGGGGCGACCATCAGGGAGACGTTGCCGTCGTGGGTCGTCAGGCATATCGAGCACATGCTGCGCCGCCCCTGCCCGGAGGTGTGGCCGGGGCTGCGCAGCACCAGCGCCCTGGGGGTGCCCGCCAGCTCGGTGACGAGATAGGCGCGGCCGGGGGCCTGGGGATCTCGCCAGCCCAGGTAGTCCAGATCGTCCCAGGGGTGGTCGGCCAGGTCGCGGGGCACGGCCAGGCGCTTGGCCTCGCCCTTGGTGCAGTTCACGAAGGCGGCGCGGATCTCTTGCTCGGTCAGCTGCTTCATAAAGGTGAGGCTAGTTTGCCTAAAGGTGTTAGGCAAACGCATAATCGTTTCAGTCGGGGGTGCCTGTCGAGGAGAGGAAGACCATGGGGCGTGTGGGCCTGAGCACGGAACGGCTGACCCGGGCCGGGGCGGAGCTGGCCGACGAGGTCGGCTTCGACCAGGTGACCGTCTCGGCGCTGGCCAGGCAGTTCGACGTCAAGGTCGCGAGTCTGTACTCCCACGTCAAGAACTCCCAGGACCTCAGGACCCGGATCGCGCTGCTGGCCCTGGAGGAGCTCGCCGACCGGGGCGCCGCGGCACTGGCCGGACGGGCGGGAAAGGACGCGCTGTCGGCGCTGGCGAACGTCTACCGCGACTACGCGCGCGAGCACCCCGGCCGCTACGCCGCGGCGCAGCTCCGGCTCACCCCCGAGGCGGCGGCCGTCAGCGCCGGAGGCAGGCACGCGCAGATGACCCGGGCCGTCCTGCGCGGCTACGACCTGAGCGAACCGGACCAGACACACGCGGTCCGGCTGCTCGGCAGCGTCTTCCACGGCTACATCACCCTGGAGCTCGGCGGCGGCTTCAGCCACAGCGCCCCCGACACCCAGGAGACGTGGACGCGGGTCCTGGACGCTCTGGACGCGCTGCTGCGGAACTGGCCCGCGAGCTGACGCGCGTACCCGCGCACGGGGCGGGCGGATACACGAAGGCGCCCGCCACCGTCAGCGGTGGCGGGCGCCTTCGCGCGGGGTCACCTCAGATACGGGTGTCCTCGACGGTCGGGATCCAGCGGTCGGTGTGCCGGTCCGCGTTCCCGTCGCCGGTCAGCGAGCCGCGGGGCGCGGGAGCGGCCTTGGCCGGTACCTTGCCGCAGAACGCGGGCTCCAGCGTGTTCGTCAGACCGCTGGTGACCGTGCCGTTGTTGGAGGCGTTGGCGAAGAGCACGACCGTGCGCTTGCCGTCGCGGGTGGAGAACGTCTGCGTCTGGTAGCCCTGGACGATTCCGCCGTGGCCGAGCACCTTGCCGCAGGAGAGCGCGATCTCCCGGATCCCCAGGCCGTAGCTGATCTTCGCGGTGGGGGTGGGGAGCACGCTCGTCATCTGGCGCACCGACTCGTCGGAGACCAGCCCGCCGGAGTTCCCGGCGAGCAGCGCGGTCATGAAGCGGTCCATGTCGCGGGCGGAGGAGACCACGCCTCCCGCGCTCCAGACCCAGGACGCGGTCTGCTCGGTCGAGTCCAGCAGCGGCTTGGCGCGGTCGTCGTTGGTCAGATAGCCGGTGACGTGCGGGCCCGCGATGGTCTTCTCCGGTACGGCGAACGTCGTCTGACGCAGCTTCAGCGGCTCGAAGATCTGCTCCCGCAGCAGCTCGGCGTAGGGACGCCCGGTGAGGTGCTCGGCGGCCAGTCCCATCAGGACGAAGTCGGTGTTCGAGTACGAGTACGCCGTCCCCGGGGTGTACTGCAGGCCGTGCTTCACCGACATCGCCACGAGGTCCCTGGGCTCGTAGACGTTGTTGCGGATGCGCTTCTCGAAGGCCGCGGTGGTCTCCTCCCCGCTCTGTTCGAGGAGGTCGTTGGTGTGGTCGTACACACCGGCGCGGTGCTCCATGACCTGGCGGGCGGTGATGGACCAGCTGTCGGGGAGCGTCCCGGCGGGCAGGTAGCGGCGCAGCGGCTGGTCGAGGTCGATGCGGCCCTGCTCGACGAGGCGCATCACCAGGACCGAGGTGAACATCTTGGAGTTGCTGCCGACGCGGAAGCGCCAGTTCGCGCTCATGGCGGTGCCGTCGAGGTTCGCCTTGCCCAGCGTCACCGTGCGGCTGCGCTCGGCCCCGCCGTGGTCGCGGATCACCGCGAAGGTGCCCGGCGCCCCCGCGTCCACCACGCGCTGGAGAGCGGTACGCACCGCGGCGACATCCGGCTCGGCCGGTCCCGGAGCGGCGGAGGCACCCGCCGCGCTGCCGGCGATGAGCGCGACGGTGGCCGCGAGCGTCGTCGCCGAGCGCCTGATCGTGATGGAAGCCATATGAGAAGTACCCCTGTTCCCCGGTGACTTGGTCAGCGCCCCGGCCTTCGTGAGACTCGTACGCCCATGATCGTATATGTCGGGTGGGCTCCGGTTGACGCACAGCCGAATTCAGCGCGACCGGCGTGCCAACCCCGGGTGCTCCCGCCCGGCCCTTGTCGGTACACCGGCGGTGGGCGACGATCGGTGCCGGCCGCTCAACCGCCTCCGGGAGGAACAACCGTGTCCGATGTCAAAGCCGAGCTCGACCAGTTGATGCGCACCTTCCTGGGGGCGTTCACCAACACCGGCGGCGCCCGGCCGCGCGTCGAGGTGGTCCGCGAGGTGTTCATCCCGCAGGGAATGATCATCAACAACGTCGGGGACAAGCTCGTGGTCCACGATGTCGACGCGTTCATCGAACCCCGCGAGCGGATCCTCAGCGACGGGACGCTGACGGAGTTCTCGGAGTGGGAGGTGGCGGAGCGGACCGAGGTCTTCGGTTCGATCGCGCACCGCTTCAGCGAGTACCGCAAGTCCGGCTTCCTCGACGGCCAGTGGTTCGAGGGCTCCGGCCGCAAGACCACCCAGTTCGTCCGTACCCCAGAGGGCTGGAGGATGAGCTCGATGGCTTGGGACGACGAGTAGGCGGACGCGTGGGCCCCGGGCCGCCGGTTGGGGGTGGCGATGGTCCTTTGCGGTGGTCTTCGTCCACGACACTCCCCCGGTCGCCCGGCCGGCGGGAGGGGTGTGTGAGCCTGGCCGCCGAGGGGGGACCGACGCACTTTTGAGGAGCTGGTTGTTCCGGTGTTCCGACTCCCTCTGGCCCGTCCCGGCGCGGGATCCCTCAGTCCCCTGCTGACCGCGGTCGCGCTCTGCCTGACCGCTCTGCCCGCGACGGCGGCGGCCCTGCCCGGCGGGCGGGCGGCCCCGGAAACCGCCCTGACCGCACAGCCGCTGCCCGGCGGGCTCGGCCCGTGCGTGCCGGGGCTCTGCCCGCCCGACGGCTATCCGCCCGTCCACAACGGCGCGATCCGGTGGCGCGACAACGGCGTCAACGTCTACGTCGGCGGTGACTTCCGCGTACGGGAGAAGGCCGCCGAGGCCGAGGGACGGGTGGTCGTGCTCGGCTCCTTCGACCAGCACAAGGCCGCGGGCGTCAGCGGTGTCTACAACGTGGGCGAGGCCGGGGTCGGCTCACGGGTCGCCCCGCCGGTCGGCGCGGACTGGCTGACCACCGGCGGCGACGTCACCGTCGCGGCCGGGCAGCGGCTGCTCGCCGAGCAGGGCGTCGTACGGCACGCGGGCACCGTCACCGGGACCGTCCTGGCCCGGCGCACCGTCCACGACGCGGACGCGGCCGAGCCGTACACCGAGCTGCGTGGTCAGCTCACCGACGCCAGCCAGTGCTACGCCCACCCCGGCGGAGCAACCCGCACCCCCACCGGGACGGCCGTCCACCGCGGCGGCGAGACCCTGTTCACCGGTGACGGCACCTCCATGCTCCAGGTGTTCACCGTCGACTTCGACATGCAGAGCGCGAGCGGCGGCCAGGAGGGCATCCGCTTCGCACGCATCCCGGCCGGGGCGACCGTGCTGGTCAACGTGGTGGGGGAACACCGGACCATCAACACCTACAGCGGCACCATCGACGACTCCAGTCCGTTCAACCGTCTGCGCACCCGGCTGCTCTGGAACATCCCCGACGCGGCCTCCGTCGCCTTCAAGGGCACCGGCCAGTTCCAGGGCAGTGTGCTCATCGGCAACCAGGGGTCCCTGGCGACGGTGAGTCTGCCCGGCATCAACGGGCGCTTCTTCACGACCGGTTCGCTCACGCACACCAGCCCGCCCTCGGGCGGCGGTGGCCAGGAGTTCCACAACTACCCCTTCGACGGGGACCTGCCCGACTGCGGCACCGCGCCCGTCGAGGGCGAGGTGCGGGTCCACAAGACGGACCAGGCCACGGGCCGGCCGCTCGCCGGAGCCGTCTTCGAGCTGTGGGAGGAGACCAACGGCACCGAGGGGCTGCAGACGTCGGGCACCCGTCCGGACACCCGGCGGGGCGAGGCGTGCACGACCGACGGGACCGGGGTGTGTGTTCACACCGTGCCGCCGGGGACGTACTACTGGCTGGAGACCAGGGCCCCGCAAGGCTATGACCTGCCCGCCCCCGCTCACTTCGGGCCCCTGGTCCTGACGGAGGAGAACGCCTCACAGGGTGTGTCCGTGACCGCGGCCAACCACCGGCACGTCGTACCCGAGGGGTCCCTCACCGTCGACAAGAGCGACGCCCAGACCGGCAGGCCGCTGCCGGGGGCGGTGTTCCGGCTGTGGCACGAGACCAACCGGGTCACCGGGCTCCAGACTGCGGGCGCCCACCCCGACACCCCGGTGGGCCCCGGCTGCGCGACCGGCGCCTCGGGGAAGTGCCACTTCACGGATCTGCCCCTCGGCACCTACTACATCCAGGAGACGGCCGTGCCCGAAGGGTATGTCCTGCCCAGGAACCCGGTCAGCGGCCCCCACCAGGTGACCGCGGCCAACGCCGCCCAGGGCGTCACCATCCGGCTCACCAACCAGCGCGGGGAGCCCGACAAGGGAGGAAAGGGCGGCAAGGGCGGGAAGGGCGCGCGCCGCTGATGACGCCGACGCCGATGCCCCGGTCGCGGGGCGGGTGACCTGCCGGAACTCTCCGGCCCCCCAGGAGCGGTGCGCCGCCGTGTGACCCACGGCAGCGCACCGCTCCGGTGCGTTTTCGGGTGTGGCACATGCGTACGATCTCGGTCGGTGGGGCGGGATCGCGTCCCACAGAAGGGGAACCCATGGCCATTACCGACATAAACGGCATCAATCTGTCCGGAGTGACGGGCAAGCTCATCCAGACCGTCGCACTGACGAAGAACCCCGCTCCGCAGGCGATCGCCACCGACGCCGCCAACGGACACGTCTTCGTGCTCCAGATGGAGAGCGCCGCCAAGACGCCGCTCGGGAACATGTACCTCAACCGCATCGACCGGACCACCGGCCGGCTGACGGGCAGCATGTACCTCACCGGCTTCGGGCACGGGATCTCGATGGGGGCCGAGCCGGTCGGGACGGACACCTACCTGTGGACCGAGGTCGGTCCGGTCTCCCCCAACGACGGCGTCAGCAACGCCTTCGGTCAGGCCGTCACCCGGTTCCGCTTCGTCGACGGGGCCACGCTCGACCAGGCCGACGTGCCCGCCGCGCAGAAGTTCTGCCCGCCGGGCGGACGCAGCACCGGCCCGTCGGTGGATCTGGCCAACAACACCCTGACGATCGTCTACTTCAAGGGCAGCGTGCGCTGCTTCACCCGCTACGACCTGGCGAAGGCGGCGCGGGGCGAGTGGGTGGAGGTGGGCAGTACCTTCGAGCTGCCGGCGGGAGCGGAGACGGGGCTCACCTTCCAGGGGTACACCACCCTGGGGAGCGTCCTCTACGTCTACCAGTGGAAGAAGGACCCGACCACGACCTATCCGGGGACCGCGTACATCACCTCGTACTCCCTGGACACCCGGGCGAGGATCGACTCGCAGGTAGTGACCGGCGCCGACGGTCTGGAGCGGCGCGAGCCGGAGGGACTGGCCGTCGAGGTGGACCCCGGTTCCGGTGAGACGCGACTGCTGTTCGGCTTCAGCGACACCGTCCCCGGGACCACCGGGCGGCGCAACGTCACCATCGGCTGGTACCCGACGCAGCCGGCCGTCGACGGCGTGAAGGTGCTGACCGACTGGGAGAACCTCACTCTCGCCGCCGGTGTCAAGGCGGGCGCCGAGGCCCCGCGCGGCCGGCTGGTCGCCCTCGCCGACACCACCTACCTCCAGCTGCGCGGCACGCTCTCCGGCAGTTTCACCGCCGACACCCTCGTCGCGACGCTCCCGCAGCGGCTCTTCCCCACCCGGCCCGTACGCCAGAACACCCCGCGCAACATGTACTACGGGGTCGGGGTGTGCCGGGTCGAGGCGAACAAGCTGGGCGAGCTGTGGGCCTTCGGCGCCACCGCGGACAACGCGATCTCCTGGATCGACCTCGACTGCTTCTCGGCCGCCTGGCGATGACCGCGCCGGATCCCTTCCGCCCTCACCACCTTTCGCGATCCGGAGGATCGACCATGCCCTCGCGCGCCACCAGCCGCCGTTCCCTGCTCGCCACGGCCCTCGCGGTCCCGACCGCCGCCGTCGGTGTGCCGCTGCTCGCCGCCGCGCCCGCCGCCGCTGCCGCCACCGGCGTCCAGACGGTCGTGGACTGGACGGACATCGCGCTCGCCGCGGGCGTCTCCGCGAGCGCGGGCACGCCCGCGCAGGCCCGGGTGGTGAGCATCGCGGGCACCGAATTCCTCCAGCTGCGCGGCGTCGTCACCTGCAACTTCTCCGGTGACGCACAGCTCGGCACCCTCCCGGCGACCATCCGTCCGCCGAAGACGACCCGGGGTGTCTGCCCGCGCAACAACCACCTCGGCGTCAACGCCACCCGTGTCGAGGCCGACACGGCGGGCCGCGTCATGGTCTACGGCCCGCAGGCCTCGGACCCGGTCACCTGGGTCCAACTCGACAACTTCTCGTCGGTGCAGCGCTGATGTGAACGGGGTGGGGCGCGCCGGCCGCCCCACCCCACGGGTGCTCTACAACCCGTACCGCCGGGCCGACTCCTCCGCCTGGGCGAGGCGCTGGAGCGCCCGCAGCACCGGCTCGAAGAGGATCGTGGCCGCCACCGCGGTCTCGGCCTTCTCCGCGTCGGAGGGCTGGGACTCCACGAAGTCCAGGTCGCGGACGGCCACTTGGTACATCAGCTCGGCGTACGGCTCCATCAGCTCGGCGTCCCAGTCGTAGCCCAGGCGCCGCAGCGTGGCCACCGCGACCACCAGCTCGCGGTGGTCGGGGGAGAGACTGCCCAGCTCCCGGGCGGTCCCCCAGCCCACCTTCTCCAGCAGCCGGTCGACCTCCTGGCGGGCGGCGACCACGGATTCGTCGGACTCGTCGGGGTCCGGCCCGTGCGGCAGGGCCCACAGCGCCGCGCCCAGGCGGATGGTCCGGCCCAGCGAGTCGTCGTCGATGTGCCCGAGCACCTCCTTGGCCGTCGCCACCGGCAGCCGTCCGACCTCGACCAGCGCCCGCACGAGACGCAGCCGGCGCAGATGGCCCTCGCCGTACTCGGCAGTCGTCGCGCCGACCTTGCGGCCCGGCGCCAGCATGCCCTGCCGCAGGTAGTACTTGATCATCGACGGGGAGACACCGCTCCGCTCGCTCAATTCCGCCAGCCGCATCCCTTGCACCTCTCCTCGGACAACGCCATTATCCAAGGACCGAGGTATGGATAACTCCGTTATCCAACAAGGTCTTTGGAGGCGCCATGTTCGCCAAGCCGATCCCGGGCCGCACCACCGCGGCCGTCGAAGGGGACGCGGTGGTCTTCCTCATCGGCATGCGCATCAACCACTTCTGGGCCGTCCACCAGTGGGTGCCGGTGTTCGTTTCGATGCTCCGGCAGCTGAACGCGCTGGCCAAGGACGGCAGTCGCGGACTGCTCGGCCGTGTGCTGCTGACCGGGTCACCGCGTACGTACTACGTGGTCCAGTACTGGGAGTCGAAGGAGAAGCTGTACGCCTACGCCCACGCCCCCGAGCTGCTCCACCACCGGGCGTGGGCGATCCTCAACGGCAAGGAGCGCGAGGGGAAGGTGCGCGGGCACGTGGGGCTGTGGCACGAGGCGTACATCGTGGCCGAGGGATCGTACGAGTCGATCTACGCGGACATGCCGCCCTTCGGTCTGGCCGCGGCGACCGGGGTACTGCCGCTGGAGAGCCGGGGCCGCCGGGCGGCGGACCGGCTGGCCCACCGGAGCAAGGCGGACGCCAACGCCCCGTCTGTGTAGGGCGGTTTGGCGTCACGGGAGCACCGGCGGGGGGGCTCTCAGCTCTCGTCCAGCACCGCCCGGATGACGTGCCGGGCGTTGGCCGCCATCGCCGGGTTGGCCGTGCGGTGGTCCGGCAGCGCGATCAGCGCCTGGGACAGGGTGCGCCCCCGGCCGCGCCTCCACGTCGCGTCGTCCACGCCGAGCGCGTCGCGGAAGACCTTCCGGGCGTCGGCGGGCAGCAGGTTCCAGGCGGGGAAGAGGTCGCACGCCGGGTCGCCCACGCCCATGCACCCGAAGTCGATCACCGAGGTGAGCCGGCCGCCGTCCACGAGCAGATTGCCGGGCATCAGATCGGCGTGCAGCCACACCGGCGGACCGTCCCAGCCGGGGGCCCGCAGCGCGTCCTCCCACACGGCGAGCACGGCGTCGCAGTCGACACCTTCCCCGGGGATGCGGCGCAGCTCCTCGATCGCCTCCCGGGTGGACGTGTCGAGCGAGGCGAGCGGCCCGCCGCGGTACGCCGCCGGCGCGCCCGGCAGGGTGATGCTCCGCATCGCCGCCACGAACCCGGCCAAGTCCTCGGCCAGCGCAACGGGTTGTTCCAGGGCGCCCGCCTCGGGGTGCTCCCCCTCCAGCCACCGGTACACCGACCACGCCCGGGCGAACTCCTCGGTCGGCTCCCCGGCCCCCAGCACCTCGGGGACGGCCGTGGGCAGCAGCGGCGCGAGCCGGGGCAGCCACGTCTGCTCACTCACCACGTCCTCGGCCCCGCCCTGCTCCAGCGGCAGCCGTACCACCATGTCCTCGCCCAGCCGGTACACGGCGTTGACGGTCCCGCCGGAAGGGAACCGCGCCACCGGAAGCCCCGCCCACCGCGGGAACCGCCCGGCGACCAACCGCCGTACCAGCGCCTCGTCGGCGGGGTGGGGACCGGGATGCGTGCGCGCTGTGCTCATGGTGCGCCATCCGACCGGCGAACGGCCTCCGGCGTCAAACCGTTTTCGGCGCGCGCCCGCCCTCACGCCGGGATGAGGGAGCGTACGTCCGTCGGGCTCGGCCACGCGCCGACGCGCTCTTCGAGCCGTTCGCGGACCCTCGGCCACTCCTCGTCAAGGATGGAGTAGAAGGCCGTACCACGGACCTTGCCGTCCAGACCGCGCGAGTGGGCCCGGTGGACGCCGTCGAGGGTCGCGCCGAGGCGTTCGATGGCGGCCCGGGAGCGCAGGTTGCGGGCGTCGGCGCGCAGGGACACACGCCGCACCCCCCAGGTCTCGAAGGCGTGCCGCAGCATCAGCAGTTTGGCCTCGGTGTTGATACCGGTGCCCTGGGCGCGGCCCGAGAGCCAGGTGCCGCCGATCTCCGTCGCGTCGGGGATCGCCGTGGCCACCGGGCCCAGCGGTCCGCGCGGGGCCGGCGGCCAGGGCACGGGGCCCTGCCAGTAGTCCAGCTCGCAGAAGCGCGTGGAACCCACGACCAGCCCGTCCACGGCCCTGACGGTGACGAACGGCAGGGCCCGCCCCGTGGCCGCTGCCGTCAGCGCGTCCGCGACATACCGCCGCGTCGCCTCGACCCCGTGGGGCACGGGGGTGAACACATAACTGCCGCGGTCCTCGGCGGCGGCCAGGGCCAAGGCCTCGACGTGGTGTTCGGCGAGCGGTTCGAGCCGGAGGGTGCGGCCGTGGAGGGTGACGGGTTCGGGCACGGGCCTGGTGTCCTTGGGCGAAGGGGCGGGATCGGGTTGACGCGCCCGGTCGCAGCACCGTGGCCGGTTCTCGTCACCGTTCGCGCGCGGACTGGTGGTCAGTGTGCGGGCCGTGGACCGGCCGTGGGGGGACGGATACGTGAAGCGATGACGACGTGCGGGTGAAAGGGCGGTGGGAGGGCTCTTCGGGGCTCTTCCGGCTCTTCTCGGCTCTTCTCGACGCCCGTATCGAGGCTCACCTGGCGGGTCGGGAGAACACTAGGGTTGATGTTGATCAACCCGTCGAGAAAGGCCCCGCACCCCACCGTGACCGCCTCACGCCCCCACGCCCTCTTCTCCTTCGGCACGCTGAGGGACGAGCGGGTGCAGACCGCCCTGTTCGGACGGGCCGTGCCTACGGCCGCCGCGTCGCTGCGCGGCTACACCACCCGGCCGCTGCCGATCACCGTCCCGTCCGTGATCGCCACCAGCGGTCTGGACGTCCATCTCACCCTGGAGCGCGCGTACGGCGCCGTGGTCGAGGGTGCGGTCCTGCGCCTCACCGAACAGGACCTCGCCGCGGCCGACGCCTACGAGGTCGACGACTACACCCGTCGTCGCGTCCTCCTCTCCTCCGGGGAGAGCGCCTGGGCGTACCTGGACGCGAGGCCGCTGCGCCCGGCGGCGCGCATCGTGATCGTGGGCGACAGCATCGCGTACGGGCGCTGCGATCCGCGGGGAGGGTGGGCGGCACGGCTGGCCGCGAGCCACATCGCCGCGAACGAGGCCGACCACCGGGTCTTCAACCTGGCCATCCCGGGCAGCACCCTGGCCGAGGTCAGCGAGCAGACACCGGCGCTGCTGGGTCCGCGCCTGCCGGACACCCTGCTGGTCGCCGCCGGCATCAACGACTCGGCCGTGTCCCTCTCCCCCGCGCCGCCCGCCCACGACGACGGCCCGGCGCACCTCGCGGACAGCCTCGACGCCCTCGCCGCCACCGCCCTCGCGCACAACGCCCGGCTCGTCGTCCTGGGACCGGTGTGGCTCGACGAGGAACGGACCCGGGACTACGGGGGCCTGCGCTTCACCGAGGCCCGGGCGCTGGAGCTGCGCGAGTCGGTACGGACCTGGTGCCGGCGCAACCACGTCGACTACGTCGACATGTGGGAGCCGCTGCACGGCAGGAGCGACCTGCTCGTCGACGGTCTGCATCCGGCGGGCGAGGGACACGAGGCGCTCTACCGGCACGTCACCGCCGTCTGCCGCTGAGCCCCGGCACTACCCGCCGGGGCCCTGCCACGATCAAGCCGTCCCGCGGTGTGATCAGGACAGCATTCACCCAGCCGGGGCCCGGGTGACAACTCGCCGCCGCTTCCTCCTGTTGTGCCTCTCGTCAGAGGCCGTCCGCTACCCGGGATCTCCCCCGGGCGGCGGACGGCCGAAGCCGAGAGAGGAACACCGGGTACCGATGAACATCAGTCGTACCGTTTCACGGGCCGCGACCGCCGCCGCGCTGGCCGCGGCACTGGGCATGGGCTCGGTCCAGGCCGCGGCCTCCGCTCCCCGGCCGAGCGTGCGGGAACGGGCCGTACGGTCGCCGCCCCCGCCTCCGGGACCGCCCCCGGATCCACCGCCCCCGTATTCAAGGAGGGGGGTAGCTGGAGCGGTGACGGGCTCTCGCTCAACGCCGCCGACAACGCCCAGGTCGACGCGTTCATCGAGCGGGCCAGGAACGCCGAACGTTCCATCAGCCCCGAGGTGCGGACGGCCGCGCTGCTCAGCGGCGCCGAGCTGATCGGGTTCGACCACCGCCTCAAGTCCCCCGACTCGCTCAAGCGCAAGGTCGCCACCTCACTGCTGGAGCACCCGGGGCAGCCCGTGAACGACGCGCTGGCCGGGATCAGTGACTCGGTCCGCTACACGTTGCAGTGGCCCGACAGCCGCTACACGAAGGGCGTCGCGCTCGCCGCCTCCGCGCTGTCCGCATGGGGCAACGACACCACCAAGTGGTCCAACACCTGGGCCCATGCCAAGGGTTACAAGGCCATCAACTCGGGCTGGCGTGCCCCGCGTTCGCGGCACCTCTTCGAGGTGCAGTTCCATACTCCGGCGAGCAAGTACGCCCAGGAGGCCACGCACAAGCTGTACGAGGAGCAGCGGCTGCCCACCACGAGCGCCGAGCGGGCCCGGGAGCTCCAGGCTCAGCAGGACGCGATCTTCGCGGCGGTTACCGTCCCGCCGGGAGCCGGCACCCTGACCGCTCCGACCCCCGGCGCGCCCGGGCCCTCCCAGCCGTCCCAGCCGTCCCGGCCCTCTCTGCGCCCCCAGCCCGTGGGCTGACGTGACGGCCGGCGGCCCGGCGGCGGCCGACCGGGGCGACGGCGGATTGTCAGTGCCCGCGTCCATACTCGGTGCCGCGGGAGCCGCCCGCGTTCCGTGCCCGAAAGGACAGACATGGCCGAGGTATTGCTGTTCCACCACGCGCAGGGCCTGACCTCCGGCGTCCTCGCCTTCGCCGAGTCGCTCAGGGCGGCCGGGCACACCGTCCACGTCCCGGATCTGTATGACGGCCGGGTCTTCGACGACCTGGCGGACGGTGCGGCCTACGCGCAGGAGAAGGGCTTCGGCTCGTTCGTCGAGCGGGGCCGGGCAGCCGCCGAGCACCTCCCCGCCGAGCTGGTCTACGCGGGCTTCTCGCTCGGCGTGCTGCCCGCGCAGGCCCTCGCCCAGACCCGGCCGGGGGCGCGGGGGGCGCTGCTGTTCCACTCCTGCGTCCCGGTCACGGAGTTCGGCGACGCGTGGCCGCAGGGGGTTCCGGTCCAGATACACGGGATGGACGCGGACGAGTTCTTCGTGGACGAGGGGGACGTGGACGCGGCCCGTGCCCTGGTGGAGTCGGCTCCGGACGCCGAGCTGTTCCTCTACCCCGGCAAGGAGCACCTCTTCGCCGACAGCGGTCTGCCTTCGTACGAGGAGGAGGCGGCGGCGCTGCTCACCCGGCGCGCCCTCGCCTTCCTCGGCCGCCCATGAGGCCGTGAGGCCGCGCGGTCACGGCTCACCCCTGACGCGCCGGCC
>NZ_JBJHPC010000601.1:0-4207 GCF_045257485.1 Streptomyces sp. YS-3
GCCCCGTACACCGCTCCCGGCGCCTCGGCTTCCCGCAGAAGCCGTCGTGCCGCCTCTCCCGCCTCCGCCGGGGTCCAGCGGCCTCCCCTGTCCGCCGTCGGGCCCGGCCGCCAGCCCTCCATCACCGTGATGCGGCCCCCCTCCGCCTCGAAGACGCGGCCCGTCACCCCTTCGCTCGCGGCCGAGCCCAGCCACACCACCAGCGGTGACACGTCCTCCGGCGCGGCGGCCAGACCGGTGAAGACCCGCTCGGTCATCCGGGTGCGCGCCGCCGGGGCGATCGCGTTGACCTGGACGCCGTAGCGCGCGAGCTCCGCCGCGGCCACCAGGGTCAGGCCCACGATCCCCGCCTTGGCCGCCGCGTAGTTCCCCTGGCCCACACTGCCCAGCAGCCCCGCGCCCGAGGTGGTGTGGACGACCCGGGCCACCGGGCGGCGGCCCGCCTTCGACTCGGCGCGCCAGTGCGCCGCCGCCTCCCGCAACGGCAGGAAGTGGCCCTTGAGATGGACCCGCACAACCGCGTCCCAGTCGGCCTCGTCGAGGTTGACCAGCATTCGGTCGCGCAGGAAGCCCGCGTTGCTCACCAGCGTGTCCAGGCGCCCGAAGTGGTCGAGGGCGGCCTCGACGAGGGAGGCCGCGCCCTTCGCCGTCGCGATGTCCCCGCCGTGCGCGACCGCCTCGCCGCCCGCCGCGCGGATCTCGGCGGCGACCCGGTCGGCCGGACTGCCGGGGGCCGGGGCGCCGTCGAGGCCCACGCCGAGGTCGTTGACGACGACCCTCGCCCCCTCGGCCGCGAACGCCAGGGCGTGCGCGCGGCCCAGCCCGCGCCCCGCCCCGGTCACCACGACGACCCGTCCCGCACTCGTCTGCGTCATCCCGACTCCCTTTTCGACCCTGCCGACTCTGCCGGTCCTGCCGGTCCTGCCGACCTGTTGACCGTGGCCGCGTCCAGGAACGCCGGGCGCTCGCCGCCGCCGTGGACGAGGAGGGACGCGCCGGTGATGTACGCGGCCCGGGCGGAGGCCAGGAAGACGGCGGCCCCGCCCACCTCGTCCGGCTCGGCGAGCCGCCCGAGCGGCACGGTGGCGGCCACGGCCGCGACCCCCCGCTCGTCCCCGTAGTGCAGATGCGCGAGCTCGGTGCGGACCATGCCGAGCACGAGCGTGTTGACCCGCACCCCGGGCGCCCACTCCACCGCCATCGAGCGGGCCAGGCTCTCCAGGCCCGCCTTGGCCGCGCCGTACGCGGCGGTGCCCGGCGAGGCGCGGCTCCCGCTGACGCTGCCGATCATCACCACCGAGCCGCCGGACGCCCGCAGATGCGGGTACGCGGCGAGCGAGGCGGTGAGCGGAGCGGTGAGGTTGAGCTCCACCACGCGCGCGTGGCGCTCGGCGGAGGACTCGCCAAGGAGCCGGTAGGGCGTGCCGCCCGCGTTGTTGACGAGCACGTCGAGGTGCCCGTACGCCCTCGCGACCGCGTCGAAGAACTCCCGTACGGCGGCCGGTTCACGCAGGTCGAGGGGGTGGAACCCGGCCTCGCGGCCCGCCGCCCGGACTGGCTCGACGGGCGGTCTGCGGGCGCAGACCACCACCTCGGCGCCCGCCGCGAGGAACGCCCGCGCGATGCCCGCGCCGACGCCCCGGGTGCCGCCCGTGACGACCGCCGCCTTCCCGGCCAGCTCCATCCGCGCTACCTTCCTCACCTAACAAACGTTTGGTGGAAAGGTAGCTGATCCGCCCATGGGTGTCTCCACCACCGCCCCCGAGAAGGGGATTTCCCTCGTCACCGTCGACTTCCCGCCCGTCAACGCGCTTCCCGTGCGCGGCTGGTACGAGCTGGCCGACGCCGTGCGCGCGGCCGGGCGCGACCAGGGCGTGCGCTGTGTCGTCCTGGCCGCCGAGGGGCGCGGCTTCAACGCCGGGGTCGACATCAAGGAGTTGCGGCGCGACAGCGGCCACAGCGCGCTCATCGGCGCCAACCATGGCTGCTACGAGGCCTTCGCCGCGGTGTACGAGTGCGAGGTGCCGGTGGTCGCGGCGGTGCGCGGGCACTGTCTGGGCGGCGGGATCGGCCTGGTCGGCAACGCCGACGTGGTGGTCGCCGCCGAGGACGCGGTCTTCGGGCTGCCCGAACTGGACCGGGGCGCGCTCGGCGCCGCCACCCATCTGGCCCGGCTCGTCCCCCAGCACCTGATGCGCGCGCTCTACTACACCTCGCGCACGGCCACCGCCCGCGAGCTGCTGGCCCACGGGTCGGTGTGGAAGGTGGTGCGCCCGGCCGAACTCCTGGACGCGGCGCTGGAGCTGGCCCGGGAGATCGCCCGCAAGGACGCCACCCTCATCCGGCTGGCCAAGGCCGCCATCAACGGCATCGACCCCGTCGACGTCCGCCGCAGCTACCGCTTCGAGCAGGGCTTCACCTTCGAGGCCAACCTCAGCGGGGTGGCCGCCCGGATCCGCGACACCTTCGGCGAGGAGCCGGGGAAGGAAGGCGAGCGGGCATGACGGACAAGACCATGACGCCCGAGGACGTCGTCGCGCGGCTGCGCAGCGGTATGACCCTGGGCATCGGCGGCTGGGGCTCGCGCCGCAAGCCCATGGCGCTGGTGCGGGCGCTGCTGAGATCGCCGGTGACCGATCTTCGGGTCGTCTCGTACGGCGGCCCGGACGTCGGCCTGCTCGCCGCCTCGGGCAGGATCCGTGAGCTGGTCGCCCCGTTCGCGACCCTCGACTCCATCCCGCTGGAGCCGCACTTCCGCGCGGCGCGCGAGGCGGGGACCCTCGCCCTGACGGAGCTCGACGAGGCGATGTTCATGTGGGGCCTGCACGCGGCGGCCAACCGGCTGCCCTTCCTGCCGGTCCGGGCCGGGCTGGGCTCCGACGTGATGCGGGTCAACCCGGGGCTGCGGACGGTGACCTCGCCGTACGAGGACGGGGAGACGTTCGTGGCCGTGCCCGCGCTGCGCATGGACGCGGCGCTGGTCCACCTCAACCGCGCCGACCGGCTCGGCAACGGCCAGTACCTGGGCCCCGACCCGTACTTCGACGACCTGTTCTGCGAGGCCGCCGACAGCGCCTACGTCTCCTGCGAGCGGCTGGTGGAGCCCGGCGGCTTCGCGGACGCCGTCCCGCAGACCCTGCTCGTCGGACGGCACACGGTCACGGGCGTCGTCGAGGCGCCGAACGGGGCCCACTTCACGTCGTGCGTACCGGACTACGGGCGCGACGAGCCCTTCCAGAAGCTGTACGCGACGACGCCGTGGCAGGACTTCGCGGCGCGGTTCCTGTCGGGGCCGGACGAGAAGCACTACCAGTCGGCCGTGCGGGCCTGGCACGAGGAGGTCCGGTGAGGGAGGAGGACGCGGTGGCGGTGAACGGGGCTCCGGCGGCGAGCCGCGCCGAGTACTGCGTGGTGGCCTGCGCCGAGGCGTGGCGCGGCGACGGGGAGGTGCTGGCCAGCCCGATGGGGCTGATCCCCTCGCTGGGCGCCCGGCTCGCCCGGCTGACCTTCGCCCCGGACCTGCTGCTCACCGACGGCGAGGCGACGCTGGTCGGGGCGGACGGGGCGGCGGAGGGCTGGCTGCCGTACCGCCGCCATCTGACCATGGTCACCGGGGGCCGTCGGCACGTGATGATGGGCGCGAGCCAGCTCGACCGGTTCGGCAACCAGAACATCTCCTGCATCGGCGACTGGGCGCGGCCCGCGCGCCAGCTGCTCGGGGTGCGCGGCGCGCCCGTCAACACGCTCAACAACCCGGTGAGTTACTGGATCCCGCGCCACTCCCCCCGGGTCTTCGTGCCCGCCGTCGACATGGTGTGCGGTGTCGGCTACGACCGGGCGGCGGCCGTCGGGGCGCGCTACCACCGCATCCCCCGCGTCGTCAGCGACCTCGCCGTCCTCGACTTCGCCACCCCGGACCGCGGGATGCGCCTCGCCTCGCTGCACCCCGGCGTTACGGCCGGGCAGGTGCGGGAGGCGACGGGCTTCCCGCTGGCGGCGACGGACGACGTCCCGTACACCCGCGCCCCCACCGCCGGGGAGCTGCGCCTCATCCGGGAGGTGCTCGACCCGGAGGGGCGGCGCGAGTCGGAGGTGCGCGGCTGATGGAGACGGCGCTGACCCGGCTGGTGGGGGTGCGGCACCCGATCGTGCAGACGGGGATGGGGTGGGTGGCAGGCCCCCGGCTGGTGACGGCCACGGCCGAGGC
>NZ_JBJHPC010000602.1:0-4190 GCF_045257485.1 Streptomyces sp. YS-3
GCCCCGTACGACGCGTACGACTCGTACGACGAAGAGCCCCGCCGCCGCTCCCGCCTCGGCGTGATCGCCGCCGTCGGCGTCGGCCTCGCGGTCGTGGGTTTGGGCGCCGGGTATCTGATCAGCGGTGGCGGTGGCGGTGGCGGCGCGAAGAAGGACGACAACGCGCCCATCGCCGCGACCACCCCGACCACCGGCGGCGACGACGGCAAGGCCGCCGCCGACCCCGCCAAGGCGCAGGCCGTCGAGCTCGACAAGCTGCTCGCGGACAGCAACAACAGCCGGGACGCCGTCATCGGCGCCGTCGCCGGGATCCGCGGCTGCGACAAGCTGGACACCGCCGCCTCGACCCTGCGCGACGCGGCCCGCCAGCGCGGCGAGCTGGTCACCCGGCTCCAGAAGATCGCCGTGGACAAGCTGCCCGACAACGCCAAGCTGACCGCCGAGCTCACCAAGGCGTGGCAGGCATCGGCGTCCGCCGACAACCACTACGCGGCCTGGGCCGACCAGACCGGCAAGGACAAGGGCTGCAAGCACGGCCACGCCCGCCGTACGCCCGAGGCCGCCCAGGGCGACCGCGCCAGCGGCGAGGCCACCCTCGCCAAGAAGCAGGCGGCGGGGCTGTGGAACGCCATCGCGGGCAAGTACGGCCTGACCAAGCGGTCCTCGACCCAGCTCTGACCGGCTCCGGCCGGTACCGGAACCGGCTCGCGGCCGGGGCGCGTCAGCCCAGGGCCGACGCGTCCTCCAGCGTCCGGCTCACGTCCGTGAACCCGCGCTGCGCCGCCGTGAGCCGCCCCGCCTTCACCACCTGGAACGTCACGTCCCGGTTGACGATCCGGGGGAAGTCCGGCGCCGCGAGCATGTCCTCGAACTTCCACCGCAGCGTCGGCGTCAGCCCGCCGGTCTCCACGCTGACGCCCCGGTTGAGCGCGCGGACGAGGTCGTGCGCGGCCACGTCGTTCTCGTCGAGCGACTCGACGGCCTTCTTCAGGACGGTGTACGCGATCCAGGTCGTCTGCACCCCCGCGTCCGCCGCGTCGACGGACTCGTCCCGGAACGCCTGTTCCCGGATGACCTGCTTCATCGGATCCCAGCGCGGATCGCCCGCCTCCGGGTACCAGCCGGTGATGTACGCGCCCTCGAACGGGCCGTCCGCGCCGCCGGTGCGGTCGACCAGCGGCTGCCCGACCGAGCCGAGCACCGAGGCGATCTGCACCTTCTGGCCGTCGTTCTCGACGCGCCGGAAGGAGTCGAAGAACGTCTCGGTCCGGGCGCCCAGGACGGCGGTGACGCACCCCTTGCGGGCCCGCTCGGCCGCCGCCTTCGCGCCGATCCTCCCCGGCAGCCCCGGGTCCGCCCCGGCCCGTACGAGCGCCTCCTGGGCCTGCGGGGTGTAGTCGCCCGCGTCCTCGGCGGTACGGATGTCGGCGGACGGCCTGCGGCGGCCGGCGGTCAGCCCGGAGTCGAGCAGGACGGGCAGGATGTCGCCGGAGACGGTGTCCGGCCGTACCAGCGCGACCTTCTCGCACCACACCGCGAGCTGTTTGCCGGTGCCGGCGAGCAGGGTGGCCTGGCCGCCGTTGACGGGGTAGGAGAGCGCGCTGGTGAACTCCTCGTCGGAGACGCCGTACCCGCCGATGTACGGGATGCCGGCGGCCTCCAGGGGGGCCATGAAGGCGCGGCCGTGCTGGCTGTAGGAGCCGACGACGGCCACCGCGTTCTCCTTGACCGCGCGCCGGGCGCACTCGGCGGCGCCGGTGGCGGTGTTGTGCTCGTCGCAGGTGAGGACCTGGAGCTTGTGGCCGTCGATGCCGCCGTGCGCGTTGACCCAGCGCGCGTACGCCTGTGCCATGGACGGCATTCCGGGCATATTGGTCGCACGGGTCTGGTCCGGTGCCCAGGTCATGACCGTGACGGGCTCCCTGGATCCCCCCGTGGTCCCAGGGAGCACGCCACAGCCGGTCACCAGCGAGGCTCCGACCGCCGTACACGCGGCGACCAGGGCGGCCATCGCGGGGTGGAAGGGGCGGGGGGAGGAGGAGCTGCGCCATCCGGTCATGTCCCTGCACAATTCCGCCTCATGGGTAACGGCAGAGTGAGCGTTTCTCAACACAGGGTGACGCGCTGGTGAATTACCCGGGCGCCTGGGGCTCGCACGGGCCCGGCCGGGGTCCGGTCGGGGGCCCGGAGAGGGCCGGGAAGAGATGAACGTACGATCGACCGCGTGCAGCAAGGTTCAGCCAGCTCTTCCCGTCGCGGCCGTCGCTCCTCCACCATGGGCGGCATGCCGTTGAATGACATGCCCTGGTGGCGCTGGCGCGCGAACGTGCGGTCCGCGCTGCACATGCTCTCCGACGACGCCTTCCAGCAGGAGGTGTGGCTGGCCGGGCGGGAGGGGTACGGGGACATCACCGACGCCGTCTACCGGCTGGTGGAGGACACCTGGCTGGACAACTGGTCGGCCGAGAAGTACGTCGGCACGGTCTTCCGGGACTCCGGCGAGGCCGCGCTGGTGGACGTCGCCGTGCTGCGGGTGCTGCGGATCATGCACCAGGTCGGCGCGGACGCCCCGGTCTCGGCGTTCCTCGCCCACCACGGGTGGCCGGAGGCGGTACGGGCGGCGCGCGAGGCGCACGTACGGCTGGCGGCGAACGACGGGGACGATCCGGACGCGCAGCCGCGCTCCCTGGAGGTCCTGCGGATCCTGACGCGCTCGGCGTAGCCGTCAAGGGGAAGCGCAGGGGTCGCGGGGGTCCGCATCCTGAGCCGGGCCCGGGGGCCGGGTCGGTTTGTGGCATCCTGCCTGGATGACTGACCAGTACGTCCTCACGCTCTCCTGCCCGGACAAACAGGGCATCGTGCACGCCGTGTCGAGCTATCTCTTCATCACCGGCTGCAATATCGAGGACAGTCAGCAGTTCGGGGACCGCGACACCGGTCTCTTCTTCATGCGGGTCCACTTCTCGGCCGAGGCGCCGGTGACGGTGGAGAAGCTGCGGGCCAGCTTCGCCGCCGTGGGCGACTCCTTCCAGATGGACTGGCAGATCCACCGCGCGGACGAGCGCATGCGGATCGTGCTCATGGTGTCGAAGTTCGGCCACTGCCTCAACGACCTGCTCTTCCGCTCGAAGATCGGCGCGCTGCCGGTGGAGATCGCGGCGGTGGTCTCCAACCACACGGACTTCGCGGAGCTGGTCGCCTCGTACGGCATCCCCTTCCGGCACATCCCCGTGACGAAGGAGACGAAGGCGGCGGCGGAGGCGGAGCTGCTGACGCTGGTGCGGGAGGAGGGCGTCGAGCTCGTCGTGCTCGCCCGCTATATGCAGGTGCTCTCCGACGACCTGTGCAAGCAGCTGAGCGGCCGGATCATCAACATCCACCACTCGTTCCTGCCGAGCTTCAAGGGCGCGAAGCCGTACCACCAGGCGCACGCCCGGGGCGTGAAGCTGATCGGGGCGACCGCGCACTATGTGACGGCGGACCTCGACGAGGGCCCGATCATCGAGCAGGAGGTCGAACGGGTGGGGCACGAGGTCACGCCGGACCAGCTGGTGGCGGTCGGGCGGGACGTGGAGTGCCAGGCGCTGGCGCGGGCGGTGAAGTGGCATGCGGAGCGGAGGATTCTGCTGAACGGCCGCCGCACGGTGGTCTTCGCGTAACCCCATCCGGGGGCGCACCCCCGGCCCCCTGCGCCCCGTGGGGGCTTTTCCGGCCGACGGTTCGCTGTGGCTGAGCGCGCAGTTCCCCGCGCCCCTTCAGGGCCCGGTGGTTGTCTGCGGCCCGGTGGGTGGCTGGTCGCGCAGTTCCCCGCGCCCCTGGATGTCTCGGGCCGAGCTGGATTCTCCGGCTGCGGTGGAGTACCTCAGGGGCGCGGGGAACTGCGCGAGCAACCCGGCACGGTCCGCAGCCGAAAGAGGGATGTCTCGGGCTGAGCTGGGTTCTCCGGTTGCGGCGGAGTGCCTCAGGGGCGCGGGGAACTGCGCGAGCAACCCCCACCGGCCCGCAGACGAACCCCTGGCCGAATAGGGGCGCGGGGAACTGCGCGACCAGCCACCCACCGGGCCGCAGACAACCACCGGGCCCTGAAGGGGCGCGGGGAACTGCGCGCTCAGCCACAGCGAACCGTCGGCCGGAAAAGCCCCCACGGGGCGCAGGGGGCCGGGGGTGCGCCCCCGGATGGGGTTACGCGA
>NZ_JBJHPC010000603.1:0-4172 GCF_045257485.1 Streptomyces sp. YS-3
GTCACGATGCGCGCCTCGCGGCCCGAGGCCGTGATCAGCGCCGCGGCCAGGTCACCGATGGCGATCTCGCGGCCCGAGCCGAGGTTCACCACCTCCCCCACCGCCCGCTCGCACTCCGCCACCGCCAGGAACCCCCGCGCGGTGTCCGTCACATACGTGAAGTCACGCGTGGGAGTGAGCGAGCCGAGCCGGATCTCGCGTACACCCGCGTGGAGTTGGGACAGGATCGCCGGGATCACGGCCCGCGCCGACTGCCGCGGCCCGTACGTGTTGAACGGCCGCACCACCGTCACCGGCAGCTCGAAGGCGTGCCAGTGCGACAGGGCCAGCATGTCCGCGCCGATCTTCGACGCCGAGTAGGGCGACTGCGGCTGGAGCGGGTGGGACTCCGAGATGGGTACGGTCCGCGCCGTCCCGTACACCTCGCTGGTGGACGTGTGCACCAGCCGCCGCACCGAGTGGCGCCGGCAGGCCTCCGCGACGTTCTCGGTGCCGACCACGTTCGTCGCCACGTACGCGCCCGGGGAGTCGTAGCTGTACGGGATGCCGATCAGCGCGGCGAGGTGGAAGACGGTGTCGCAGCCGGCGACCGCGTCCGACACCCGCCCGGCGTCGCGTACGTCGCCCGCGATCATCTCGACGGCCGGGTGGTCGAGCAGATGCGCGAGGTGGCCCTTCTCCGCGTACGGCTTGTAGTGCACCAGGGCCCGTACCCGTGCGCCCCGCTCGACCAGCAGGTCCACCAGGGTCGATCCGATGAAGCCCTCGGCCCCGGTGACCAGGACGGTGCGGCTGTGCCAGCTGTTCATGCGGTGTGCTCCTCGCGGTACGCGTACGAAGGCGTGTAGGGGGTGGGGCGGGCGGCCAGTTCCAGGACCTTCGCCGCCAGCAGGTCGGCCGCGCGGGCGTGCGGTCCGGGGTCGGCCGCGCCCGTCATCGAGGCGAGCCGCCCGGGGTCGGACAGAAGCGGCTCGACCAGTTCGGCGAGCCGTTCGGGGGTGGCCTCGGCGTCCGGCAGCAGCAGCCCCGCCCCGGCGTCGACGAGCACCCGCGCGTTGTGCGTCTGGTGGTCGCCGGGCGCGTGCGGATACGGGACGAGGACCGCCGGCAGCCCCGTGCTGGCGAGCTCCGCGACGGTCGCGGAACCGGCCCGGCACACCGCCAGGTCGGCTGCCGCGTACGCGAGGTCCATCCGGTCCAGATAGGGCACGGCCCGCGCGCCCCACAGCCCGGTCAGCCGCCGCCGGGTCTCCTCCAGGGCGGCGGGACCGGTCTTGATCAGCAGATGGACGTCCTCGCGCCCCTGCCAGCGCCGGGCGAGGCCGACCGCCGCCTCGGTGAGCCGGGCCGCGCCGAGGCTGCCGCCGTTGACGAGCACGAGCCGCGCCCCGGGCGGTACGTCCAGCGCCCGCCGCGCCTCGGCCCGCAGCGTCGGCCGGTCGAGCCGGGCCAGCGCCGAGGCGATCGGCATCCCGGTGGTGACGGCGTCGGCGCCGCCCGCGAGATGGGCCCGGCTGCGGTCGAAGGCGACCGCGATGTTCCCGGTGAGCCGGGCCGCGAACTGGTTGGCCCGGCCGGGCACCGCGTTGGACTCGTGGATGAGGCTGGGCAGCCCGGCGAGTCTGGCCCCGACGATGACGGGCGCGCTGGGATAGCCGCCCATCCCCACGGCGACCTGCGCGCCCTGGGCCCGCAGGATCGTCCGGCACTGGGTGCCGGACCGCAGCAGCGCGGCGGGGAGCAGATAGCGGCGGGCGCCGAGCGCCGGGTCGAAGGGGATCATGCCGACGGTGTGCAGCCGGTAGCCGGCGGCCGGGATCAGCTCGCCCTCCAGGCCCCGTTCCGTACCGACGAACGAGATCACCGCGTCCGGGGCGGCCCGGCGCAGCGCCTCGGCGAGTGCGAGTCCGGGGTAGATGTGGCCGCCGGTGCCGCCCGCACCGATCACGACAGACAGTGGTGTGCGCATGCCCCGAACGGTCGCGGGGTGGCTTAAGAGGGTTCTAAGAGCGGTGTTTGGCACTCTTTGCCCATGAGCACCAGCACACACGCCCGGCCCCCGGCCCGCATCCTCGTCGTCGACGACGAGCCGGAGGTACGGGCCGCCGTGGAGGACGGCCTGTCCGTGGAGGGGTACGAGGTGCGGGGCGCCGCCGACGGGCTGGCGGCGCTCACCTCGATCGCCGTCTGGCAGCCGGACGCGGTGGTCCTGGACGTGATGATGCCGGTCCTGGACGGGCTCGCCGTCTGCCGCCGGCTGCGGGCGCTCGGCGACCGCACCCCGATCCTGGTACTGACCGCGCTCGACTCGGTGAGCGAGCGCGTCGACGGTCTGGAGGCGGGCGCCGACGACTATCTCGTCAAGCCCTTCGCCCTGGACGAACTCGTCGCACGGGTACGGGCGTTGCTGCGCCGGGCCGCGCCCGAGGAGCCGGAACCCGAGCGGCTGGTCTTCGCGGACCTGGTCCTCGACCCGGTGACCCGGACCGGCCACCGCTCGGGACGCCCGCTGGAGTTCAGCCGCACCGAGTCCGCGCTCCTGGAACTGCTGATGCGCCACCCCGGCCAGGTCCTGCCGCGCGAGATGATCCTGGAGCTCGTCTGGGGCCGCGACTTCGGCCCGGACTCCAACTCGCTCGCGGTGTACGTGGGTTATCTGCGCCGCAAGCTGGAGGCGGACGGCGAGCCCCGGCTCGTCCACACCGTCCACGGCGTCGGCTACCGGCTGGACACCGCGTGAGCGCCCGCCACCGCCTCGGGGCCCGCTGGCGGCGCCACCGCCCGCTGCGCACCCGGCTGGCGCTGGCCGCCTCGGCGGCGGTGGCGCTGGTCGCGCTGGGCGTCTGCACGGCCGCCTTCTTCGTGATCCGCTACGAGCTGTTCCACCAGCTCGATCTGAACCTGACCCAGTCCGCGACGCTGGCCGCCCAGCAGAACCGGGGCGAGGCCCCCGGTGTGCTCAACGGCGAGTGCCGCTTCCTGGCCGCCCCGGCCTGCGCCCAGATCGTCCCCCGCGACCGGGCGGACGACCCGGCCAAGCCGTATCTGCTGCCCGTTCCGCCGCAGGCCCGGGAGGTCGCGGCCGGGCAGCGCCGCCCGTACTTCACCAACATCCGGCTCTCCGGCCACCCGGCCCGGATGCTCACCACCACGCTGCCGCGCGGCGAGGCCCTCCAGGTCGCGCTGCGCGCGGACACGGTCGAGCAGGGCGTACGGCAGGCGGCCTGGTGGCTCGGCGGCGTGGGCGCGGCCGGGGTGCTGCTGGCCGCCGGCCTCGGCTACGGGGTCTCCCGGACCGGTCTCGCCCCGGTCGCCCGGCTCACCGCGACCGCCGAGCACATCGCGGCCACCCGGGACCCCGGCCACCGCATCGAGCTGCCGGCGGGCCCGGCCTACAAGGAGGACGAGGTGACCCGGCTCGCCGTGTCCTTCAACACCATGCTGGGCGAGCTGGAGCAGTCGGTGACCGCCCAGCGCCGGCTGGTCGCGGACGCCTCCCACGAGCTGCGCACCCCGCTGACCGCGCTGCGGACCAACGCCGAGCTCCTGGCCCGCGCCGACCGCCTGACCGAGGCCCAGCGCACCCGGGCGTCCTCGGCGCTGGGCCGGCAGATCCGGGAGGTGACGGTGATGGTGAACGACCTGATCGACCTGGCCAGGGACGAGGAGCCCGCCCCGCTCCTGGAGGAGGTGCGTCTCGCACCCCTGGTCGCGCACACCGTGGACACGGCCCGCGCGCACTGGCCGGCCACGCCGTTCCGCCTCGACCTGACGGACGCGTCCATCACGCTCCCGGGCGTCCCGGCCCGCCTCGCCCGCCTGCTGTCCAACCTGCTGGACAACGCGGCGAAGTTCAGCCCGCCGGGCGCCGAGGTGGAGGTGGCGCTGTCGGGCGGGGCGCTGACGGTACGGGACCACGGGCCGGGGATCGCCCCGGAGGACCTGCCGTACGTCTTCGACCGCTTCTACCGCGCCGACCGGGCCCGCGCGCTGCCCGGCTCGGGCCTGGGGCTGGCGATGGCCCGCCAGATCGCCCGCGCACACGGGGCGGACCTGACGGTCCGGAACGCCCCGGGCGGGGGTGCGGAATTCCGGGTGACGTGGCCCGGGTAGCCCCGCGGCGCGGCTCCTTCGTCTGCGGGCCGTCTGTGGCTGATCGCGCAGTTCCCCGC
>NZ_JBJHPC010000604.1:0-4163 GCF_045257485.1 Streptomyces sp. YS-3
CACCCCGGCCCCGCTCCCCCGCACCCCGGCGCTGCCCCGGATGCCTGCCCGACGTGCGACGGCCGCCGTGCGGTGGCTCAATGCCGTCATGGACTTCCTCACCGCGTACGACGCGCTCCCGGAGGACGACGTCCCGCGGCGGGTGGCCCTGCTGCGGCGGAGCATGGCAGCCGACAAGGCGGCCCTGTTCACCGAACTGCGCGCACACCGGCCGGTGTTCAGCACGCCCGTCGGTGTGTTCGTCACCCGGCACCCGGACGTCCTGGAGGTGTTGTCGGCGCCCGAGACGTTCACCGTCGGCGTGTTCGGGCCGGCGTTGGAGGAGGTGCTCGGTGCTCCCTTCCTCCTCGCCCGGGACGGCGCCGACCTGCACTGGCGCGAGCGCGGTTACGGGCAGGTGCTCCTGGCGGCCGAGGACGCGCCCCGGGTGCGCGAGCTGACGGCCCGGACCGCCGACGCCGTCCTGGACGAGGCGCTCGCCCGGGGTGGTGACACCTTCGACCTGATCCAGGACTACGCCCGTCTGGCCGCCGCCCAGGTGGCCCGCGCCTACCTGGGCCTGGACGGTATCGACGAGGAGGTCCTGCACTCCTGCACCCGCCGTATGCAGTGGGCGTTCGCCGTCAATCCCGACCGCGACCCGGAGATCCACGCGGCCGGGGTGGCGGCCGGGCGCGAGCTGCGCGAGCGGGTGGCCGAGGTGATCACGCGCCGCCGGTCCGCGTCTGCGTCCACGTCCGAGGACGGCGACGGCGACGGCGACGGCGACGGCGACGGCGACGGGCGGACAGACATCCTCGACCGGATGCTGCGCACCCGGCTCCCCGCCGAGTACGGCTTCGATGACGAGCGGATCAACGCCAACCTCGCCGGCTACCTGACGGGTTATCAGCAGAATGCCACGCAGTGCACGGCCACCGCGCTGAAGGAGCTGGCGCTGCGCCCAGAGGCGTTGGCCGAGGCCGAACGGGCGGCGGGCGCGGGCGACCCGGAGCGCTTCGACGCCTATGTGTGGGAGGCGCTGCGCTTCCACCCGTTCGTGCCCGTCACGCCCCGGCTGTGCCTGCGCGACCACGTGCTGGCCGCCGGGACGCCGCGGCAGACGGTGATCCCGGCCAAGAGCGTGGTGCTGGCCTGCTTCGCGTCCGCCATGTTCGACGAAGAGGTGCTGGACGCGCCCGCCGAGTTCCGCCCCGGCCGCCCGGCCGCGCACAACCTCGTCCTTGGATACGGGGCTCACGACTGCGTCGGGAAGTACGCCGCCCAGGTGATCGTGCCGGAGCTGGTGCGGCGGGTGCTGCTGCGTCCCGGCGTCCGCCCGCTGCCCGGCGGTGAACGCGCCCTCGACTACGCGGGCACCCCGTTCCCGCAGCACTACCCGGTGAGTTCCGGCCGCCCGTCCGTACCCGCGGCCTGACCGCCGCCGACCGCGCACCCGGAGGACCCATGACCGTCACGTCTCGCGAGACCGAGGGCCGGGCGGTGCCGCGCAAGGAAGCCCGGGACAGGTCCCGCGACGGCCGGCGCAACCGGTTCGAGACCCATCTGCTGACCCACTACCGCCCCGCCTGGCAGGCGGCCCAGCGCAGCAGGTGGCTGCACCGCAGGCTCAACTCGACCCTCACCGACCTGGCGGTCCTCAAAGCGCCCCCGCGCCCGGAGCCGCTGAGCACGAAGAGCCCGTACACCTCCTGGGACTCCCTCACCGACCGCTCCTGGGTGGGCCGCCACCTGCCGCCGACGGCCGTGCAGCCCGGGAACCTGCCGGCCCCGCAGGAGGTCGCCGAGCTGTTCCGCCGCGAGGGCGGGGGAAGATACTGCGGGCGTTCCACAGCGCTGCTGCCCGCGTTCGCGCAGTGGTTCACCGACGGCTTCCTGCGTGGACACGCCGCCACCGGCGACCCGCGCCGCACGGACTCCCCGCACACCCTCGACATGTGCCAGCTCTACGGCGACCGCGAGGAGGTCACCGCGTGCCTGCGCACCTTCCAGGGCGGCCGACTGAAGAGCCGAATGATCGACGGAGCCGAGTTCCCGCCCGCGCTGTGCCGGGACGGCCAGATCCTTGAAGAGTTCGGGGTGATCAGGCCGGTCCGCTTCGGCGAGGTGCCCAAGGACTGCGTCGACACGCTCTTCGCGTGCGGCGGCGAACGTGTGCACGCGCACATCGGTCCGATGGCGCTGAACGTCCTGTTCCTGCGCGAGCACAACCGGGTCGCCGGTCTCCTCAGCGCCGCCCACCCGGAGTGGGACGACGAGCGCGTCTTCCAGACCACCCGCAACACCCTGATCGTGATGATGATCCGGGTGA
Source organism: Streptomyces sp. YS-3 (assembly GCF_045257485.1). Lineage (NCBI taxonomy): Bacteria > Bacillati > Actinomycetota > Actinomycetes > Kitasatosporales > Streptomycetaceae > Streptomyces > Streptomyces sp. YS-3. The sequence goes on from NZ_JBJHPC010000604.1 coordinate 2,312, forward strand.
TGCTGGAGGAGTACATCAACCACATCACGCCGTACCACTTCGACTTCGTCCTCGACCCGGTACGCACCGACCGCGGGGTGTGGCACCGGGAGAACTGGGCGACGATCGAGTTCAGCCTCGTCTACCGCTGGCACAGCCTCATCCCGTCCACCTACCGGATCGCGGACCAGGCGGTGCCACTCGCCCGGACGATCGCCAACGGGCAGCTCGTCCTCGACCGCGGCCTCGGTCCGCTGTTCGAGGACCTGTCACGGCAACCAGCCGGTCTGTCGGGGCTGTTCAACACCGACGAGCTGCTGCTGCCCATCGAGGCGCGCTCGGTAGCGGTCGGCCGGGAGCTGCGGCTGGCCTCGTACAACGACTACCGCGTCCACTACGGTTTCCCGCCGGTCACCCATCCACGGCAGATCACCGGCGACCCCCGGGTCCAGGAGGCGCTGCTCGATCTGTACGGCGGTGTCGACGACATCGAGCTGTACGTCGGTCTGTTCGCGGAGCAGCCGGAGCCCGGCGCCATCTTCGGCCGGCTGCTCGAACGGATCATCTCCGTCGACGCGTTCTCCGAGGCGCTGAACAACCCGCTGCTCGCGCCTCGTCTGTTCGCTCCCTCGACGTTCTCGGAGGAGGGTATGCGGGTCGTCCGGGAGACCAGGAGCTTCTCCGACCTGGTGCACCGCAACCTGCCGGAGGACACCGGACGTTACTTCGTGTCGCTGGGCAGCGGAGTGGGCGATACCCCGCCACCGGCCCACTGAACGGAGTGTCCCGAGGCCGCGCCGGCGGTGGCCGCGCCGCGCGGGTCAGCCGCGGACGTGCGCGAACAGGGCAGCCGCGGCGGTACGCAGTTGTTCCGCCGCCGTCGCACACGCGGCGGCCTGCTGCTCCAGGGTGGCCCGGCTCCACTCGGGTGCCGCCGGGCAGCAGCCGAGCGCGGCGGCGGTGGCGAGCAGCCGGCGCGCGTAGGCCCCCATGAGGTCGGCGTCCTGCCGCAACGTACGCACCTGGCCGAGGAGTTCGTCGGCAGATGAAGCGGCTGCTCGGGGGGACTCGGTCACCATGGCGGCTCCCACTCGGCTCGGTGCGGTACGGGACGTCAGCGCGGCAGGACGGCGCCCGCGCTGCGGTGGAGCATCAGCTGGGGGCAGCTCAGGACGAACAGGGGCCGCGTCCCGTCGATGCCGAGTGCGCGCAGCTGACCGGCGAGCGTTCCGGCCGCCGCGCTGTCCAGCCGCAGCCGGACCCCGCCGCCGGGGTGCAGCCGCTGCCTGCCGTGGACCCGGACCAGAGTGCGTACGGTGCTGTCGCTCCGGCGGCCGTAGAGCACCCAGTCCGCCTCCAGGCAGCGCACGCCGGGGCCGATCCGGCCCTCGACGGCGAGCCCGAGGCCCGGGGAGCGGAAGGTGATGTGCCGGCCCATCAGGTCGGCCTCGGCCGCCGTCCGCACCGCTGGCTGGCCCCAGATCTCCTGGGCGACGATCCGGGCCTCCTCGCTCGTCACGGCGAGGGACAGGACGTACCGTCCGGTGCGGCGCAGGTCCACCCGGCGCAGCAGGTCCGCCGCGACGTCGTACGGACGGGGCCGCCACAGGTCGTCGACCAGGACGGACAGCGCGATCTCGGTGTACGGGCCGATCGTGGTGCAACGGTGCTCGTACAGCGACAGCACGGCGAGGGCCCGTCGGGCCAGCCGGCTGGGGGTCACCCAGGTGACGTCGGGCAGCAGCGTGCGTGCCGCATCGGCGGAGACCGCGAAGCAGAGATGGGCGGCGGAGGAGTCGTAATAGCGCACGGGGACATCGACCGGACCGGCCGCGGTGGGGAAGGCGCTGGTGGGCAGGGTGAGGAAGGGGTA
>NZ_JBJHPC010000605.1:0-4140 GCF_045257485.1 Streptomyces sp. YS-3
GGCCCACGCCGCCTCCGCCAGGGCCACCGCCTTCGTGTCCTACCGGGACCTGTCCGGCGCACTCGGCTTCGACCTCGGCTTCAGCCCGGACAGCACCACCATGGCCACGGCGTACTTGCGCCACCCCCGCAGCGCCCGGCCCGCCACGACACGCGCCCTCAGCACGCGGCCCCCTCACCGGTGACGGGGTCCGCGCAGATCCCGCACGCGGCGCGGAAGGCGCTCAGGAGCGGGGCGCGCAGCAGCTCGTCCGGTACGTCCTGACGGGCGGCGACGGTGCTGACCAGGCCGGTCACGGCCAGCTGCGCCCGGATCGTGCCCGCCAGGTCGTCCGCATCGGCGAAGGCGGCCAGCGTCTCCGTGCGGTGGTCGCCGAGATCCCCCATGCCCGCCACCCCGGCGAGCGCGCCGGGCAGTACCGGCAGCCCGGAGTTGAAGAGCAGGGCGAGCCGGGAGCGGTGGCGCAGCGCCAGGTCGACGAGGTCGGCCGAGGCCCGCAGATGCCGCTCGGTCCCCCGCGGCAGGGCGCCCCAGGTGGCCCGCAGCGCGGCGAACTCGGTCAGCGGACCGATGAGGGTCGCCGCGAGCAGTCGTTCCTTGGAGGGGAAACGGTGCAGCAGCCCGGTCTTGGAGTAGCCGACCCGGTCCGCGATCTCCTGCACGGAGGTGCCGAGGTAGCCCTGGGCGGTGAAGAGTTCGGCGGCGGCCTCGATGATCTCGGCGTCGAGTTCGGCACGCGTCGGGCGTGGCATGCGGTCCTCCCCTGGGCCTGGTCCCCGCCACCGTAACAGACCATCTGGTCCCTGATGGACCAGATGGTCCGCAACGGTCGCGCGCGGAAGGGAGGGGAGGCCTTCGGTCAGTAGGCGCCGTTCACGTTGTCGATCGAGCCGTACGTCTTCGCCGCGTAGTTGCAGGCGGCGACGATGTTGGCGACGGGGTCGTAGCTGTCCGTCGAGGTACCGGGCACGTGGAAGGCCTGGAAGGTGGGGTCGATGACCTGGAGGAGACCCTTGGAGGGCGTGCCGGCGACGGCGTTGGAGTCCCAGTTGTTGATGGCGAAGGGGTTGCCCGACGACTCGCGCATGACATTGCGGTAGATGCCGTCGTAGGAGCCGGGGATGCCGTGCTGGGCCATGATGTCCAGCGACTGCCGGATCCAGCCGTCCAGATCGTTGCCGTACGCCTTCGTCACGGTGGCGCTCGCCTGCTGGAGCGGCGCACTCGTCCGCGCCGAACGGTCGGCCCGGGCCGGGGTGGCGGCGCGGTCGGCGGAGGCGGCCTTGGCCTTCTGGCCCACCGTCAGTGCGAGACCGGGGTGGATCAGCGCCGGGTTGCCGCCGATGGCCTGGCGGTTGTCCTGGTACAGCTTCTTCCAGCCGCCGCTCACATCGAGGTCCTGGGCGATCTTGGAGAGGGTGTCCCCCGCGACGACGGAGTAGGTCGTCGGGGCAGCCTTCGCCGCGGTGGTCTTCGCCGCAGTGGCCTTCGTCGCGACGATCGGCTTGGCGGAGACCGCGCCCTTGACTGCGGCGACGGCGGAGGCGGCCTTCACGGCGCCGGCGTGGGGGGCGGCCGAGGGTGCGGCACCGGCGCTCGTCGCGCCGATCACCGGAATGATGAGCGCGGCGCCGCCCGTGCCCGCGGCGGCGATGCCCCGGGTCAGGCTGCTGGACTTGGGGCGGCGGTGCTTACCCTTTGCAGGCATGGCGAATTCCTCTCCTTCGCCTGCGAGGTGAGCTGTCGGGTTCGGGCGAGAGCTGCCCGGCCGCGCTGCACGCGGCTTCACCCCGAGCCGTTCCGTCATCCGGATCCGGCGACTACCTGGGTCCCCCGCTCCTGCCTTTTCGTGTGTGGGAGGTTTCCGGACAGCGGCAGGATTCGGCGGTCCATCCGGATTTGAGCGAGACCGTAATCGAATAGGACCGGCCGAAACAAGAGCGGGAATTCATTCCGCGGCCGGAGAGAAAGATCCATCGCGGACGGGGATACGGGCGCACTTCTCCCCGTATCCCCAACTCGCCTGCCACGGAACGGAATACGCACGCCACCGGGGCGCATCCACGCACACCCCGAGTGACCCACTTCACTTCTCCTGGCGGCGATCTCTCGGACTTCTCCGCACATCAACGGAGGAAAGAACGGTCCTCGCGGCACCCAAAAGAAAAGCTAAGCCTCTTTATCATTCCCAATGAATAGATTGACGACATAGGAACTAAAAAGGCCGTACGTGGTTCATTGCGGACATCTAGGCGTCCGACGACTCCAGCAGTGCCATCTCCTCGTCCGTGAGCCGCAGCGCGCCTGCGGCCACGTTCTCCACCAGGTGGTCCGGGTTGCCGGTCCCCGGGATGGCCAGCACGTGTGCGCCCTGCTGGAGCGTCCAGGCGAGGCGGATCTGCGCGGGCGTCGCCCCGTGAGCGCGGGCGACCGCGAGGACCGCCTCGCCGTCCCCGCCGTCCCTCTGCCCCGCCCCGCTCTCGCGCCCCTCACCGGCGATGGCGAAGAAGGGGACGAACGCGATGCCCTGTTCACCGCAGAGCCGCAGCACCTCGTCGGAGCCCGTACGCCTGCTGTCCAGCCCGTACCGGTTCTGCACACAGACCACCGGCGCGATCGCCTGGGCCTCCGCCAGGTGCTCGGGCCCGATGTTGGAGATGCCCAGGTGGCGGATGAGGCCCGCCTCGCGCAGCTCGGCCAGTGCGCCGAAGTGCTCGGCGAGCGAACCGGGCCCGTTGAGACGCAGGTTGACCACGTCGAGGTGGTCGCGGCCGAGCTGACGCAGGTTCTCCTCCACCTGGCCGCGCAGTTGCTCCGGGGTCGCCCACGGAAGCCATGCGCCGGACGCGTCGCGCCCCGGGCCGACCTTGGTGACGATGACCAGTTCGTCCCGGTAGGGCGCCAGCGCCCGGTTGATCAGTTCGTTGGCGGAACGGAGCCGGGAGAAGTAGAAAGCGGCGGTGTCTATGTGGTTGACGCCGAGTTCGACCGCGCGCCGCAGTACAGCGAGGGACCGCTCGCGGTCGCTCACTGTGCCGAGGTCGAATGCGGCGCTCCCCGTCAGGCGCATCGCGCCGAATCCCAGGCGGTTGACCGACAGGTCACCGAGTTTCCAGGCGCCCGCTGCCGCCGCGTTGATCGTCTCCGTAGTCATGATCGCAGTCTGCCATCCGCGACCGCATGAGGGGAATGCCCGAACTCCACGGACTCGACGAACTCCATGGACTTCAGGGAGTCCGTGAACTCCTCGGACTCCGCGGGCCCAACCGCCCGATCGGTCTCAACGACCTGATGAACTCAGCGGGATCAATGGGGCACTTTCCCCTTCGGCCTTACCTCTTCATCCTTTCGCCCTTCGGCCTTTCCCTCTTCGGCCTTTCCTCCTTCGGCCTCTCGCCCTGAGCGCGCCCGAGTCTGCGCGTTATCGCGCGGATTCAGGGCCGCGCCGGTGGAATGGACGGCGGGGCGACGATTCACCCCGTCCGCCACAGCGCGGGTACGTTCGGCGGTTCCCAGCCCGGTTGTGCGGTGTGTGCCTGGAGGCAGACGTAGCCGCGACCGCCGTAGGCGACGCGGTCGCCCGAGCGGTAGGCCGTGCCGACGGCCCAGGTGGTTCCGGGCGGCGGGCCGGTGGGTGTGGGGGTCGGCGACGGTGACTGGGCCACGTCCAGGACGAAGTCGAACGCCGCCTCCTTCGCGCCGCCCGCGTCCCGAACGGTCATCAGCAGCCGGGCGTCGAAGAGCGAGTCGGTGGTATTGCGGGGCTCACCGGGGAAGTACAGCTGGGTGGTGAGCACCGGCCGTCCGGGCGCCTGCGCCTTCACATGGATGTGGCGGGTGCGGCCGGGGTAGAGGCCCGGCACGATCGTGGTGAGCGTGAACGCGCCTCGTGCGTCCGTGTACTGGTGGCCGCGGAGACGGAAGCCGGTGTTGTCGTAGGCACCGTTGGTGTCGGCCTGCCAGAAGTCGAGCAACACGCCCGACAGGGGCAGGCAGGCCCGGCCGAAGACGTATCCCGTGACGGTGAGGCGGGTGCCGGGGGTGCCCGTGTCGAGGAGCGAGGTGCGTTCGGGGGAGTTCGGCTTGAAGTACGGGCCCTCTATCTGTTCCGGGGTGGGGTGGTCGCCGTCGTCGCAGGGC
>NZ_JBJHPC010000606.1:0-4137 GCF_045257485.1 Streptomyces sp. YS-3
GAGCGGCCCAACCCGGCCGCCGCCGTCCCCGGCACCCACCGGGGCGCCGGGGAGCCCGCGACGCCGGTGCCCCCCATACCCGTGGCCGGCGGTACGGCGCACGGCACCGGCCGGCCCGATCTGCCCCGGCGCCGCAGCCAGGAGCACCTCGTCCCGCAACTGCGCGACGCCCCGGCCGCACGCAGGGAGGACGAGCACGCGGTGCACGACCCGGGGCTGATGGCGGCGTTCCAGCGGGGCATCGGCCTCGCCGAGTCGCAGCCCGCCCGGCACGACCACACCGGCGTACCGCAACCGCACCGGTCCCACCCCGACCAGTCGTTACACCACCCGGCAGAAACTGACGCCGAACACTCCAAGGAGTAGATGCACCATGGCGAGCGATGCGCCGACCGGACACGTCTCGGACCTCGACTGGCTGCTCAGCGGACTGGTCCAGCGGGTGCCCTACACACGCAACGCGGTCCTGCTCTCCTCCGACGGGCTGGTGAAGTCCGTGCACGGTCTCGACGTCGACAGCGCCGACCACATGGCGGCCCTCGCCTCCGGGCTCTACTCGCTGGGCCGCAGCGCGGGCGCGCGCTTCGGCGACGGCGGGGAGGTCCGCCAGGTGGTGGTGGAGCTGGACTCCACGCTGCTCTTCGTCTCCACGGCCGGCTCGGGCACCTGTCTCGCCGTGCTGGCCGGACGCGAGGCGGACGCGGCGGTGCTCGGCTACGAGATGGCGATGCTGGTCAAGAGCGTACGGCCCTACCTCGTGACGCCGGCCCGGCAAGGTGCCGGAACACCGAGCGGCACGAGGCGCTGAGCGTGGCCGCCCCGCAGGACGGCCCATGGCTCGACGACGCGGCCGGGCGGCTGATCCGGCCGTACACCGTCAGCAACGGGCGCACCCGGCCGACCGCCACGCTGGACCTGCTCTCCCAGGTGATGGCGACCGGACAGCCGCCCCAGACGCCGCTGGGGCCCGAGCACTCCCAGGCGCTCGGGCTCTGCGAGGGGCCCACCTCGGTGGCGGAGATCGCGGCCCATCTGCGGCTGCCCGCCGTCGTCACCAAGGTGCTGCTGTCCGACCTGGTGGACTGCGGCGCGGTGACGGCCCGCGCCCCCCGCTTCCACCACACCCCGACCGACCGTTCTCTGCTGGAGGCAGTGCTCGATGGCCTACGACGAAGGCTCTGACGTCAGCCCCGCCGTGGATCTCTTCCCCACCGCGCTGAAGATCCTCGTCGCCGGCGGCTTCGGGGTCGGCAAGACGACCTTCGTGGGCGCGGTCAGCGAGATCGAACCGCTCTCCACCGAGGAACTGCTCACCACGGTCAGCGTGGCGCACGACAGCCTCGAAGGGGTGGAGTCCAAGACCACCACGACGGTCGCCATGGACTTCGGGCGCATCACGCTCGACGAGCGGCATGTGCTCTACCTGTTCGGCACACCCGGGCAGGAGCGGTTCTGGTTCATGTGGGACGAGCTCTCCGAGGGCGCGCTCGGCGCGGTGATCCTCGCCGACACCCGGCGCCTGGAGGACAGCTTCTCCGCCGTGGACTTCTTCGAGCGGCGCGGGATCGGCTTCCTCGTCGCGGTCAACGAGTTCGACGGTGCCTACCGCTACACCCCGGACGAGATCCGCTCCGCCATAGACCTCAAGCCGGAGGTTCCCGTGGTGCTGTGCGACGCCCGTATCGGCAGCTCCGGGATCGCGACCCTGGTCACCCTGGTGCAGCACCTGCTGTCCACCTTTCCGGCCGCCACCAGCCATGGAGCCCACACATGACGTACGACCCCACCGGCCATCTGCTGCTCACCCCGGTCGACCGGGAGGCACCCGTCCGTGTCCAGCGACTGCGCCAGCTCGGTATCGGCGAGCACCCCGATCCGGCGTTCGACGAGTTCGCCCACAAGCTCGCGGAGGTCACCGGGGCGCCCTACTCGATGGTCAACTTCATCGACGAGAACCAGCAGTTCTTCGCCGGGCTGCACACCCCGGAGGGGGCGCACGCGGGCACCGATCTGTCCGCGGTGGCCGCGGCCGGCGGGGTGAGCCGGTTCATGGCCCGCGACCACGGCTACTGCCCGCATGTGGTGGTGCGGCGAAAGGCGCTGGTCCTGGAGGACGTCTGCGACTACCCGCGGTTCGCGGGCAACCCGGTCGTCGACGAGATCGGCATCCGCTCCTATCTGGGCGCGCCGCTGATCGACCGGACCGGTATCGCGCTCGGCACGATCTGCGTCGTGGACACCGAACCGCGGCCGTGGGGCCGGGCGGGCCTGGAGACGATCAAGTCGATGGCGGCCGAGTTGATCGAGCAGATCCACCACCGGGAGGACAGCGGTTTCTGACCGCCGCCCCCGCCGACTCACCCGGTCAGTGGGCCGTCGCGAACTCGTCCGTGCGTACGACGTCGGAGAGCCGCTGGGACCACTGGCCCTTCGCCGTGCCCAGCGCCACCTCCGCCAGCCGCAGCAGCTGGACGTCCGTGGTGCCGGCCGGGGCGAAGATGTGGTGCGCGTCGCGCAGATACCGCTCGATGGGGCAGTCGGTGAAGAGCCCGGCCGCCGCGTGGATCTCCATGGCGGCGCGCGCCGAGTCGAGTGTGGACTCGACGTTGACCACCTTGGCGTTCATGAGCTCGGGATCGCACGGCAGCCCCTGATCGAGCAGGTGCACCGCGTGGTAGGCGGCGAGGCGGGCCGTCATCAGCCGGGACTGGAGCCGGCCCAGCTTGATCTTGATATTGGGCAGTTCGTGGAGCGGTTTTCCATAGCGGACGCGCTCCTCGCAGAACCTGCTGGTCTCCTCCAGGATGGCCCGGTGGATGCCGAGCGAGACGGCCGTGAGGTTGGCCCGGCCGTACAGGACGCTGGAGGAGTAGGCCACGGCGAGCCCGTCGCCCTCCTCGCCGAGGCGGTTCTCCAGCGGCACCCGGCAGTTGTCGAAGTGGAGTTCGCCGAAGCTGAAGCCGTGCAGGCCCATCGTGTCGCGCTCGGGGCCGAGCGAGAACCCGGGCCGGTCGGACTCGACGAGGAACGCGGTCAGTCCCCGGGAGCCGGGGCCGGTGCGGACGACCACGCCGTGCACATCCCCCACATGGCTGTTCCCGACGTACACCTTGCGGCCGTTGAGTACGTAACCGTCGCCGTCGCGGACCGCGCTCGCCGTCATCCCGAGGACATGGCCGCCGGACTCCGGCTCGGTCACCGCGATCGTGGGAAGGCAGTCACCGGCGGCGATCGCCGGCAGCCAGCGCTTCTTCTGCTCCTCGCTGCCGAAGTGGACTATCTTGGCCACCCCCAGCTGGGAGGCCTGCGCCATGGCGCCCATGGCGCCGCTGACCCGGGACAGCTCCTCGATGATGATCGTCTTTCCCAGGTGTCCGACGCCCATCCCCCCGTACGACGGACTGACGGTGGCGCCCATCCAGCCCTGCCGGGCGATGAGCCGTGACAGGTCGTACTGGACGGAACGCGCCGCCTCCATCGCCGCTATGCGGGGCCGGATCTCGCGTTCCGCGAACTGCCTTACTCGCTCCCGTAGTTGGTGGTGCGGGCGGCTGCTGAAGTATCCGTCCATGGCGAGCCCTCCTCCGCGAAACGCCTGCTCGTCACGGTGTTCGAGCAGGTGGTGCATCGGCAGTGGTCCCCGTCCCGAAGAGGCCGACCTCCTCATGTTGTTGATCATCCAGCGGTGCTACAACGTGCTTGTCAACTTTGGCCTGAACGAGGCGTGTTGACGTTTGACTACTGGCGTGTTCTGTGAGGTTGGCCTCCTCGGTACCACTCGGTTGGCATTCCCCGGTCTCGCCTTCCTGCCACATGCCAAGGGCAAAGGTTTCGTGGGCATACGGCACTGAGGGACAGGGATCGGTCCCGAAGGCGCAGAGAAATGGCATCGAGGAGCATCCCCGAGCACGGGGAGAGGCCGCCCCCGAACGCTTTCGGACGCCACGGCGGCCGTCCACCGTACGGTTCCCGCCTGTGCGAACCTGATCGTTTCACCCGGTGGCCGTCGGGCGGGGTGGTGGACCGGCGCCTTGGAGCGGGAGCAGGTGAAGATGGCGCGAAAGCCTTGTCGCGGGCGCGCGCCCGCGACAAGGCTTTCGCGCCATCTTCACCTGCTCCCGCTCCAAGGCGCCGGTC
>NZ_JBJHPC010000607.1:0-4122 GCF_045257485.1 Streptomyces sp. YS-3
CCTCCCGCACCGGTCGCGGAAGGGCAGGATACGAGGTCGGGGGGGTGTTGCCAGGTACACCCCGGCCGGGGGGACCGGCCCCGTGACCGCGCCCGTGCGGCGCGGTCAGACTGGGTCCGCAAGCACGCGGGACCACGAAGGGGGACGAGGACGATGGTGACACGTATACGGGCGGGGCTGCTCGCCGGCGGCAGGGGGTTCGGTCTGTCGACCAGCGCCATGGCCGTCGGGATCTTCCTGTTCACCCTGGCCGTCGTGTCGATCGCCCTGATCCCGGTGGGCGTCGGTGTGTTCACCACCCCGGCCGTGCTCGACGCGGTACGGGTGTACGCCAACCGGCGCCGCTCCCTCGCCCGGGAGTGGCTGGGGATGGAGATCGCCGTGCCGTACCGGGCCCTGCCCCGCGAGCGGGCCGGGGTGAGCGGTGCGGCCGAGCGGTGCCGGCTGCTCCTGAAGGACCCGGCGACCTGGCGCGACCTGCAGTGGCTGTTCGTCGACATGACGGCCGGCGGCCTCGTCGCCGCCCTGGCGCCCGCGCTGCTCCTCTACAGCGTGTGGGGCACGGTGCTGGCGGCGGGCGTCTGGAAGCCGATCGACGAGGCGGGCGGCGGTCTGTGGTTCACCTTCCTCCACGTCACCTCGCAGTCCACGGCCTTCCTGGCGGCGCTCCTCGGCATCGCGTACACCGTCCTCGGTCTCTTCGTGAACCCGGCCCTGATCCGGGCCAACTTCGCGATGTCCCGCTCGCTGCTCTCCCCCACCCGGGAGCAGGCGCTCGCCCTGCGGGTGGAGCGCCTGACCGAGACCCGGCACGACGCCGTGGACACCTCGGCCGCCGAGCTGCGCCGTATCGAGCGCGATCTCCACGACGGGGCGCAGGCACGGCTCGTCGCGGTGGGCATGAGCCTGGGGACCGTCGAGGCGCTGATCGAGAAGGACCCGGCGCAGGCCAAGGCGCTGCTCGCCCGGGCGCGCGAGTCGTCCGCCGAGGCGCTGACGGAGCTGCGCGACCTGGTCCGGGGCATCCACCCGCCGGTGCTGGCCGAGCGAGGTCTGGGGGACGCGGTGCGCGCGCTGGCGCTGCGCCTGCCGGTGCCGGTCGAGGTCGACGTCCAACTGCCGGCCGGGCGCGCCGACGCCCCGGTGGAGTCGGCCGCGTACTTCGCGGTGAGCGAGGCCCTCACCAACGCGGTCAAGCACGCCGAGGCGGACCGCATCTGGGTCGACCTGTCGTACTCGTACGAGAGCGGGGCGCTGCGCATCACCGTCACCGACGACGGGCACGGCGGGGCGCGGGTGGGCGGCGGGTCCGGGCTGAGCGGTCTGGAGCGGCGACTGGGTACATTCGACGGCGTCCTGGCCGTCAGCAGTCCCGTGGGCGGCCCCACCATGGTGACCATGGAGATTCCTTGCGCGTTGTCCTAGCCGAAGATCTCTTCCTGCTCCGCGACGGGCTCGTACGGCTGCTGGAGGCGTACGACTTCGAGATAGTCGCGGCGGTCGAGACCGGGCCCGAACTGACCAGGGCGCTGGCGGAGTCGGAGCCGGACGTGGCGATCGTCGACGTACGGCTGCCGCCCACCCACACCGACGAGGGCCTCCAGTGCGCGCTGGCCGCGCGGCGGGCCCGGCCGGGGCTGCCGGTGCTCGTCCTGTCCCAGCACGTGGAGCAGTTGTACGCGCGCGAGCTGCTGGCCGACGGGAACGGCGGGATCGGCTATCTGCTGAAGGACCGTGTCTTCGACGCGGAGCAGTTCGTGGACGCGGTGCGGCGGGTGGCGGGCGGGGGCACCGCCATGGATCCCCAGGTGATCTCGCAGCTCCTCTCGCGCCGGTCGCGGGAGTCGCCGGTGGGCCGGCTCACCCCGCGGGAGCTGGAGGTCATGGAGCTGATGGCCCAGGGGCGGTCCAACGCGGCGATCGCGCAGCAGCTGGTGGTGACGGAGCGGGCGGTCGCCAAGCACACGTCCAACATCTTCGCGAAGCTGGGGCTGCCGGTGTCCGACGACGACAACCGGCGGGTGCTGGCCGTGCTGGCCTATCTGGAGCGCGGCTGATCGCGGGCGGCCCGGCCCCCTCCACGCGTCGGTGGCGTGGAGCCCCGGCCCCGGCGGGTTAGCCTGGCGGACAATGAACCGGATGACCACGCCCTGGGGCGCGTACGAACTGACCCGTTTTCCCGAGGACCCGCGCGACCCGCTGCGGGCCTGGGACGCCGCCGACGAGTATCTGCTGCGGCATCTGGAGGGCATCGACCTCTCGGGGTCCGTGGTCGCCCTCGGTGACCGGTGGGGCGCCCTGACGACCGCCCTCGCGGCCCGGGGCGCGGGCTCGCTCACCCAGATCGGCGAGTCCTTCCTCGGGCAGGAGGCGACCAGGGCCAACCTGGCGCGGGCGGGCGTGGCCGGGGACTCCGTCACGCTGCTGTCCACCCATGACGAGCCGCCCGCCCGGGTGGACGTGCTGCTGGTGCGCGTACCGAAGAGCCTGGGCCTCCTGGAGGACCAGCTGCACCGGCTCGCGCCCGCCGTGCACGCGGGCACCGTGGTCGTCGGCACCGGCATGGTGAAGGACATCCACACCTCCACCCTGAACCTCTTCGAGCGCATCCTCGGCCCGACGAAGACCTCGCTGGCCGAGAAGAAGGCCCGGCTGATCTTCTGCGAGCCGGACCCGGACCTGGCCCGGCCGGTGAACCCGTGGCCGCTGACGTACTCGCTGGAGATGGGTATCGGCCCCGCCTCCGGGCTCGCCGTCACCAACTACGCGGGCGTGTTCTGCGCCGACCGCCTCGACATCGGCACCCGCTTCCTGCTCCAGCACCTGCCCACGCGGACGGGCCCGGACCGGGTCGTCGACCTTGGCTGCGGCAACGGCATCGTGGGCACCGCGGTGGCGCTCGCCAACCCCGAGGCGCGAGTGGTGTTCACGGACGAGTCGCACCAGGCGATCGCCTCGGCCCGGGCGACCTTCCGGCTCTGCGTGGGCGCGGCCCGGGAGGCCGACGCCGAGTTCCGGCTCGGTGACGGGCTGAGCGGGTTCCCGCCGGGCACGGCCGATCTGGTGCTCAACAACCCCCCGTTCCACACCCATCAGGCGACCACCGACCGCACCTCCACGCGGATGTTCACGGACGCGCGCGAGGCGCTGCGGCCGGGCGGTGAGCTGTGGGTCGTCGGCAACCGGCACCTGGGCTACCACCTCAAGCTCCAGCGGCTCTTCGGCAACAGTGAACTCGTCGCCAGCGACCCGAAGTTCGTGGTGTTGCGCGCGGTCAAGCGCTGACCGGTGTTCCTGGAGATACCTACGAAATAGCCGGGGCGTTGAACGCCCCACGCGCCCCTTGCGTATGGAACGACGCGCTGCTTCAAGCGAAGGAGTTCCATGGGACGCTCAATACGAAAACGGCCGACCTTCCCTCGGCGGATGACGATGGCCGCCGCGGCACTCTTCATCGGTGGGGGCGGCCTTGTCGCGGTGAATGTGTACGCCTCGGCGAGCGACGATCCGGGGAAGGCCCAGGTACGGGCCGCCCCGGTGACGAACGCCTCGACGATCGACTGTCCGGACGTGTCCAACAGCCTTCCGGACGTGCCGGAACCGGCCCGCCCCGAGGTGGACCGGGAACTGGCGGCCATTGATACGCAGATCACCGACGCATACGAGAAGTTCGCCTCGAACAAGGATCAGGTCGACCGCGATCCCGGCTATGCCCAACAAGCCGTACTGGGTCCGCTGAAGGACAAGCGGACGGCATCGCTCGACCGGATCGCCGTGGCCGTCGGCCGCAGTGGCGGAAAGCAGCCGCAGGGTATGCAGGGCCTCGCGCCGTGCACCCTGCGCGCGGACGACGACGCCAGGGGCGGGGGCGGCTCGGGAGCCGCCGGACAGGCCCAGGGCCAGAACCAGGGTCAGGGGCAGGGCCAAGGACAGAGTCAGTGGCCCGGCCAGGGGCAGAACCAGGGACAGAACCAGGGTCAGGGGCAGGGGCAATGGCCCGGCCAGGGCCAGAACCAGGGCCAGGGCCAGAACCAAGGCCAGGGGCAGAACCAGGGACAGAACCAGGGTCAGGGGCAGGGGCAATGGCCCGGCCAGGGCCAGAACCAGGGCCAGGGCCAGAAC
>NZ_JBJHPC010000608.1:0-4108 GCF_045257485.1 Streptomyces sp. YS-3
GCCCCAAACGCCCAGCTGAGCACCCCTGTTGGCCTCCCTGGGGCCCCGTTCGTCGCAGGCGCCCCACACGTGCCTCGGGGGTTCTCAACTGCCGGGTATTGCGGCTGTTTTACCCGCGCTCCCTTCCCAAGCCATGTGACATGTGCAATTTTTCTGGCTGTGACCACCGCACGTCGCGTTCAAGCCAACGGAACCAACGGAACAACAGTTCGTGGGTCATCGGAGCCTGCGCCGAGACGTCCGTACGTACAGGGGCGGCCCGGGGGAGGGGTCCGGTGGCCTGCGGGCACCCCCCCCACCGCCGCGCGCGGCAGCGCGGCTTTCACTCCGCTGGGAGGCGGCACGTGAAGACCCCAACAGTCAGACCAAGACAAAGCCTTGGCGGCCTGCTCATACTCGCGCTCGCACTGTGTCTCTCGATAGCCGTGCTCACCCCGGCCGGTCACGCCGCCGCGGTCGAGCACCGAGGGCCGGCCCCGCGGCCCGCGGCAGGCGCGCGCACCGCACCGCCGCCGGTCGGATCGAAAGCGGCCGTGTCCGACCGCGCCGATGAACGACGCACCCCGATCGACGCCACACACCGGCCGCCGCAGAACCCGGTCCCCACCCGTACCGCCCCGTCGAAGCCGAGCCATGCGGAGGGCCTGACCGCGGCCTCCTGCACGCCGGCCGACTTCGGCAGCCGCAGCGGATCGGCCCTCGTGGCGTTCGTCCAGGCATCGACCACGGACTGCGTGAACACCCTGTTCGCCCTCACCGGCACCGACGCCCGCAACGCGTTCCGCGAGGCGCAGATGGTCACCATCGCCAACGCGTTCCAGAACACCGCACGGACCTACCCCGGCGACAACTCCACCCATGTGTGGCAGCTCGTGCTGTTCCTGCGCGCCGGGTACTACGTGCAGTTCAACCACGCCTCGGACGTGGGCCCGTACGGGGCGACGCTCTCCTCGGCGACCGAGGCCGCGCTGGACACCTTCTTCGCGTCCCCGCACTTCATGGACGTCAGCTCCGCCAACGGCGACGTCATGGGTGAGGTCATCATCCTGACGGACAGCGCCGACGAGCAGGCTCGCTATCTGAAGACCTACCAGCGGGTGCTCAACGGCTACAACAGCTCCTACGACGCGTACTGGAGCATGGACACCGCCGTCAATGACGTGTTCACCCCGATCTTCCGCGGCCACTGGAACCCGGCGTTCCTCAAGGCCGTGACCGCCGACACGAGCCTCATCGACACGCTGAGCACGTTCGCGCACAACCACCGCGACAAGCTGAACGACGCCTGGTTCTACCTCGACTCCAACGCCGGCACCGAGACCGCCCGCTTCCTCGACACCCCGGCTCTGCAGGCCAAGGTGAGGCCGCTCGCCAAGGGGCTCCTCGCGGACTCGGCCGTCACCGGCGCGACAGCGCCCCTGTGGGTCGGGGTCGCCGCCATGACCGACACCTACGACAAGGCCCAGTGCTCGTACTACGGGACGTGCGACTTCGTCGCCCGGCTCACCGCCGCCGCGCTGCCGATCACCTACCGGTGCGACGCTGCCCACACCTTCCGCGCCCAGTCCCTCACCAACGCGGCGCTCACCGCCGCCTGTACCAGCCTCCAGGGCCAGGACGCGTACTTCCACAGCATCGTCAAGGACAACGGGCCCGTCGCCGACGACCACAACACGAACATCGAGATCGTCACGTTCGCGAGCCCCAAGGACTACCGGACCTACTCCGGCTGGATCTTCGGAAACAGCACCGACAACGGGGGAGAGTACCTGGAGGGCAACCCCTCCGATCCGGCCAACCAGGCCCGCTTCCTCTCGTACGTCAAGAGCGTCAACGACGGTTTCCCGGGCGACATCTGGAACCTCAACCACGAGTACACCCACTACCTCGACGGACGCTACGACATGGCCGGCGACTTCGGGGCCGGAGAGGCCGTGCCGGACATCTGGTGGATCGAGGGCTTCGCGGAGTACGTCTCGTACAGCTACCGCGGGCTGCCCGACACCGAGGCCATCGCCGACGCCGCTCAGCACACCTACGCGCTGAGCACCCTGTGGGAGAGCACCTACACCAACTCCAACCTGTCGCGCACCTATCCGTGGGGGTATCTGGCCACCCGCTACATGATCGAGAAGCACCCTGTCGACGTGCAGAACATGCTGGCCAGGTTCCGCGCCGGTGACTACGCCGGGGGATACGCGGTGTACCACACCGGCATCGGCACCCGCTATGACGCCGACTTCGTCGCCTGGCTCGACGCCTGCGCCGCCGGAGCCTGCGGCAGTACGGGCAACGGCCCCACCGCCGCCTTCGACGCGACCGTCTCCGGACTGACCGTGAACCTCACGGACCGGTCCACCGACACCGGCAGCACCATCACCGCCCGTTTGTGGAGCTTCGGCGACGGCACCACGTCCACGGCGGCCAACCCGTCCAAGACCTACACCGCCCCCGGCACATACACGATCTCCCTGACCGTGACCGACGCCAAGGGCCTGACCTCCACGACCAACAAGGCCGTGACCCTCAGCGGTGCCCTGCCGAGCTGCACGAACGCCGACAGCCGCGTCCTGGACCGCAACTGCTCCCGCTCCGGGCGCTCCGCGAAGGCGGGTGACCTGGACTACCTGTACCTGTACATGCCGGCCGGCACCGTCACGCTGCGCATCACCACCGCCGGAGGCACGGGCAACGCGGACCTCTACTACAACCCCACCACCTGGGCGGGACCGTCGGCCTACACCGCCCGCTCGACGAACGCGGGGAACACCGAAGCCATCACCGTCACCAACACCACGGCCGGATACCGGTACGTCAGCCTGTACGCGCAGACCGCGTTCAGCGGCGTCACGGTCACCACGGCCTACTGACCCCTCTCTCGAACGGCGGCCCGAATCCGCTGTGTCCTCCTCGCCCGTCCGCCTGTGCGGGCGGGCGAGGAGGTTTCCACTTCACCCGCCAGGGGTGGCGCGGCGTACACCCCGATGGGCGAGCGCAAGCCGCGCGGTGGGGTGGTCGGCGCGGGTGCTGACGGCTCGCGGGGCCATGGGACCGCTGGCATGGGCCGGTGACACGCGCAGGACAACACCTCCAGGATGAAAAGCATCTCATCAGGTAAGAAGCCAACAAACAGACCCAACTCGCTCAAGCGTGAGATCTAGGGCTTTTCAACTGAGAGGGATCTTCATGGCCATCACCAAGCGGCACTCCCTGTGTATCGCCGCCGTGGGCGTCGTCAGCGCGGCATCCGTCGCGCTCGCGGGAACCGTCGCCTCCGCCGCCGCCCCGGCCACGGCCGGAGCCTCCGTCGCCAAGGCGACCACCGCCAAGACCGGCATCACCGCACAGTCCTCGGTGACCTCGGTGAAGGCGTGGCGGCTGTTCCGGGTCACCGGCTCGGCGACCGGTCTGAAGCCGGGCAGCAGGGTCGTCCTCCAGCAGAAGCAGGGCAAGCGGTGGGTCAGCCTGCCCGCAGTGACCCCGCTCAAGTCCAAGGGCACCTACTCGCTCGGCGTCATGCTGGGGCTGAAGGGCAGGAACGACCTGCGCATCGTGAACGGAAACACCGCGTCGCCGGTGTTCCGTGTGGCGGTTCGCTGACCCCCTTCCGCCTCGTGAGGTGGTGCCGCCAGTCGGTGGACCGCGACTGAGGGAAGCGCCCCCGGTCGGCCGCGATACCGGCCGGGGCCCTTTCGTCGCCTGTCCTCAGGGCTGCCCGTACGGTCCGGCCCGGTCGCGGCGTCCCGCGTACGTGTCCTCGCCCGGCCGGCTACGGCCGTGCCTCCCGGCGTGCGTGCTCGCGCAGTGCCATCCGGGCCGCGGGGGACGGACCCTCCGGGCCCCAGTGCGGGTGGGCGGCGATGAGGACGGAGAGCCGCTGGAGCCTGCGCCGGGCGGCGGCCGTCCCGCCCGGTGCGGGGTTGGTCAGCCGCCGGTACGCGTCGTACCACGCCACCTGGGCCATCACGAGATCACGGGGGAAGGGGAAGGTCGCCATGGCGGTATTAGACAGCGTGTTCGAATTGGCAGGCAAAAGCGCAGGTGGAATACTCCGGCCGTGACTCCGACCCGCCGCTCCCTCGGCATCGGCCCCCGGGCCCCACAGTCC
>NZ_JBJHPC010000609.1:0-4095 GCF_045257485.1 Streptomyces sp. YS-3
GGGTGTGGAAGTGATTTCTGGGGCTGCGCCCCTGGGCCCCGGGGGCTGCGCCCCTGGGGGCGGGATTCGTCTGCGGGTGGTCGGTGGCTGGGCGCGCAGTTCCCGCGCCCCTGAGAGGCGGGCTTCGCCCTGCCATCGGCTGCTGTCGGCTGCGGGGCGGTGGGGGCCGGGCGTGCAGTTTCCCGCTCGGCCGTGGGTCACGCATCGTGAAGTGCGTCCCTGGTGCCCGGGCGCCCGGGGGCGCGGGGAACTGCGCGATCAGGCACCCAGCACCCGCAGGCGCAGACGCGGCCCGAGAGGACCTTTCCCTTACCCCTGGGTGACCAGCGCGTTTCGCTCCGCTGTCGATCCCGTAATCCGGCTGTCCGCTGGGCGGGACACGGCGTCGGGGGGTGCGTCGGGCCCTATACGGTGGAAGCACCATGAGCGCTTCTCAGCCCCCTCGCCCCGCTGGTCACCACCCGGACGCCGCCCTCCCGGGCGCGGACACGCCGACCCTGCTCGTCAAGATCTTCGGGAAGGACCGGCCGGGCATCACCGCCGGGCTCTTCGACACCCTGGCCGCCTACTCCGTCGACGTCGTCGACATCGAGCAGGTCGTCACCCGTGGCCGTATCGTCCTGTGCGCGCTCGTCACCGAGCCGACCGTGAGTACGGAGGGCGAGCTGCGGGCCACCGTGCACAGCTGGGCGGAGTCGCTGGGGCTCCAGGCCGAGATCATCTCCGGTACCGGTGACAACCGGCCGCGTGGCAGCGGGCGTTCGCACGTCACCGTGCTCGGCCACCCGCTCACCGCCGAGTCCACGGCCGCCATAGCGGCCCGGATCACCGCGACCGGCGGCAACATCGACCGTATCTTCCGGCTCGCCAAGTACCCCGTCACCGCCGTCGAGTTCGCCGTCTCCGGCACCGCGACCGGGCCCCTGCGCACCGCGCTCGCCACCGAGGCCGCGGCGCTCGGCGTGGACGTCGCCGTCGTCTCGGCGGGGCTGCACCGGCGCGCCCGGCGGCTGGTCGTCATGGACGTGGACTCCACGCTCATCCAGGACGAGGTCATCGAGCTGTTCGCCGCGCACGCCGGATGCGAGGACAAGGTCGCCGAGGTCACCGCGCAGGCGATGCGGGGCGAGCTCGACTTCGAGCAGTCGCTGCACGCGCGCGTGGCGCTGCTCGCGGGGCTGGACGCGTCCGTCGTGGAGAAGGTCCGCGCCGAGGTGCGGCTCACCCCGGGCGCCCGCACCCTGATCCGTACGCTCAAGCGCCTCGGCTACCAGGTCGGCGTCGTCTCCGGCGGGTTCACCCAGGTCACCGACGATCTGCGGGAGCGGCTCGGGCTCGACTTCGCCTCCGCCAACACCCTGGAGATCGTCGACGGCAGGCTCACCGGCCGCGTCACCGGCGCCGTGGTGGACCGGGCCGGCAAGGCGCGGCTGCTGCGCGAGTTCGCCGCGCAGGCGGGTGTCCCGCTCGACCAGACCGTGGCGATCGGCGACGGCGCCAACGACCTGGACATGCTCAACGCGGCCGGTCTCGGTGTCGCCTTCAACGCCAAGCCGGTGGTCCGCCGGGCCGCCCACACCGCCGTGAACGTGCCGTTCCTGGACACCGTGCTCTACCTCCTCGGCATCACCCGCGAAGAGGTCGAGGCCGCCGACGGCCTCGTGGACGAGCCCCACTAGCGCATCGGGGCCCCGCGGGGCCGGACGGAGACGGGGAAGGGCCCCGGCGGCGGTACCGCTGCCGGGGCCCTTCCCCGTACACCTCAGGCGTGCGGCGCCCAGAAGTCCGTCAGCCTGCCCACGCCGTGCTCCACCGTCTTCCACGAACCGGTGAACTCCACCACCGCGAACGAGGCCGTCGGGAAGCCGCTGCGGTTCATCCGCGCCAGGACGTCCCCCTCGGCCTCCCCCGCCAGCGCGTCGGCGAGCACGTGCATCCCGGGGTTGTGGCCGACCAGGAGGAGGTTGCCGATCTCGTCCGGCGTCTCGTTGAGGAGGGCGAGGAGCTCGCCCGGCGACGCCTCGTACAGCCGCTCCTCGTACACGGTCCTGGGGCGGTGCGGCAGTTCCTGCACGGCCAGCTTCCAGGTCTCGCGGGTACGGACCGCGGTCGAGCAGAGAGTCAGGTCGAGGGCGATTCCGGTCTCGGCGAGCCTGCGCCCGGCCACCGGGGCGTCCGTGCGGCCCCGGTCGGCGAGCGGCCGGTCGTGGTCGGACACCTGGGGCCAGTCGGCTTTCGCGTGCCGGAGGAGGACGATCCTGCGGGGTGTGTCGACGCTCATGCCCACCAGCTTCGCACGGATCACGCCATCGGGCGCTGGGTCCCGGCGAGCTCTCGCGCCAGGGTTGACAAGGGTGTTCAGCGGGACAGCGTGTGCTGTACGCGGTCCATGAGGTGGCTGATAGCGGGGTCTCCCGCAGCGGCCTGGGCGTCGTGCGAGCCCGTGATGAGCACCAGCAGCACGACGAAGGCGACGGTGGGCAGCGCGACGCCCCACCAGGGGAGCCGGAAGTCGGCGCGGCCGGTGGCCGGCTGGGTGGACCGGGTGTGCGTATGGGCCGACATGGCCGCCTCCGTAGCTCCGTAAAGGTGAAGTGCGTGGTCTCGCTGACGTACTTCGAACCTACGGAAGAAGGCGCCCGGGGCCCATCCGGTGACCCACCCACTCGCCCCGGGGCTTTTCCCCCTAGGGGTTAGGGGGGCCAGCACCACCATGGGGGCCGTCGGCGCAGGTCAGGGCGAGGCGAGGGTGGCGATGACGGCGATGACCGCCGTGATCGCCAGCATCGCGCCGAGCACGAGGAGGAGCTTCTTCTGACCGTTCTGGGGGTTCGGGTCGAGGACTGGCATGCCCTCAGTCTCGCATCCCCGCCTCGTCCTCCACCGTCCGGTCCCGCCCGGCGAGCGAACCCACCACGATCTGCGGCACCATCAGGCCCGCCATCAGCGCGATCGGCAGGCCCCAGCCGCCGCTGCTGTCGTAGAGGGCGCCGACCAGGGTGGGGCCGGGGATGGAGATGAGGTAGCCGGTGGACTGGGCGAAGGCGGAGAGGCGGACCACGCCGGTGCCGGTCCGGGTGCGCATGCCGATCATGGTGAGGGCGAGCGGGAAGGCGCAGTTGGAGATGCCGAGGAGGAGCGCCCAGGCCCAGGCCCCGGCGGCCGGGGCGAAGTAGAGGCCCGCGTAACCGGCGAGTCCGCAGGCGCCCAGGAAGGCGACGATCGGGCCCTGGTTGCGCATCCGGGTGGCGACGCGCGGGATGACGAAGGCGAGGGGCACGCCCATCACCATCGTCACCGCGAGGAGCACGCCCGCGGTCCCGGCGGAGACCCCGGCGTCCCGGAAGATCTGCGGCATCCAGCCCATGGTGATGTAGGCGGCGGTGGCCTGGAGGCCGAAGAAGCAGGCGAGCGCCCACGCGGTACGGCTGCGGGTGATCCTGAAGGCGGGTGCCCCGTCGTCCTCGTGGGCGGCCGAGGACCGTCCGGCGGGCCGGTCGGAGCCGTCGCGCACGAGCAGCACCCACGGCAGTACGGCGACGGCGGCGAGCACCGCCCAGATACTCAGGCCGGTGCGCCAGCTGCCGCCGAGGCCGTCGGTGACCGGGACGGTGGCGGCGGCAGCCAGCGCGGTGCCGAGCGCGAGCGCCATCGAGTACAGGCCGGTCATGGAGCCGACGCGGTCCGGGAAGTACCGCTTGACGATCACCGGCATCAGGACGTTGCTGACGGCGATGCCCATCAGGGCGAGGGCGCTGGCCGCGAGGAAGCCCGGGGTGCCGCCCGCGAACGGGCGCAGCAGCAGACCGGCGGCGATCGCGACCATGCCCGCGCAGACGATCACGGCGGGGCCGAAGCGCCGGGCCAGGCGCGGCGCCATGATGCCGAAGACGGCGAAGCAGAGCGGCGGTACGGAGGTGAGGACACCGGCGACGCTGCCGCTCATGTGCAGTCCGTCGCGCACCTCCTCGAAGAGCGCGCCGAGGCTGGTGATGGCCGGGCGGAGGTTGAGCGCGGCGAGGACGAGGCCGACGAGTACGAGTTTGGTCGTCCAGGTGCGGCCGTCCGTGCGTATGACGGCGGGGGCTTCGAGGG
>NZ_JBJHPC010000610.1:0-4088 GCF_045257485.1 Streptomyces sp. YS-3
GGGCGGGGGCGGCGGCCACGGCCGCTTCCGGGGACGCCTGGGCGCCGCTCACCGCCGGCTCGGCGGGCTCGCTGCCCCCGGCGCCGCCGTCGCCCGTACTCGTGTCGGCGTCCATGCCACGGTCCCTTTCCGGTCAGCTCGCGGACGCGCCGCGCTCCGCCGCCTCGACGACGTTGACCAGCAGCTGGGCGCGGGTCATCGGGCCGACGCCGCCCGGGTTGGGCGAGACCCAGCCCGCCACCTCGGTGACCCCGGGGTGCACGTCGCCGAGAATCCTGCCGTTCTCGTCGCGGCTGACGCCGACGTCGAGCACGGCCGCGCCCGGCTTGACGTCCTCGGGCTTGACCAGGTGCGGCACCCCGGCGGCGGCGACGATGATGTCGGCCCGGCGCAGATGGGACGCGAGGTCACGGGTGCCGGTGTGGCACTGCGTCACGGTCGCGTTCTCCGAGCGGCGGGTCAGCAGCAGCGGCATCGGGCGCCCGATGGTCACCCCGCGGCCGACCACCACGACCTCGGCGCCGTTGATCTCCACACCGTGCTCGCGCAGCAGCTGGATGATCCCGTACGGCGTGCAGGGCAGCGGACCGGGCTCGTTGAGCACCAGCCGGCCGAGGTTGGTCGGGTGCAGTCCGTCCGCGTCCTTGGCCGGGTCCATCAGCGTCAGGATGCGGTTCTCGTCGATGCCCTTGGGCAGCGGGAGTTGGACGATGTAGCCGGTGCACTCCGGGTCCTCGTTCAGCTCACGGACGACCGCCTCGATCTCCTCCTGCGTGGCGGTGGCGGGCAGTTCGCGCTGGATGGAGGCGATGCCCACCTGGGCGCAGTCGCGGTGCTTGCCCGCCACGTACTTCTGGCTGGCGGGGTCCTCGCCGACCAGGACGGTGCCGAGACCGGGGTGGATCCCCTTCTCCTTCAGGGCCGCCACGCGGACGGCCAGGTCGGACTTGATCGCTGCGGCGGTGGCCTTGCCATCGAGAATCTGGGCGGTCATGTTTCCCATTCTTCCAGGGCGACCGATGATCGCCCAAGTTGCACTTGCACAACACATCCAGCGTCCGGCTGGACAAACTTATGTCTCGTTTAGAACGATGATCTGCGCAGTACCGCGGGCAGTGCCGGGGGGCGAACCGCTCACACATCATCTTTCCTCCGCTCGGGCCGCGTCGTCCCCGCACGGAACAACGGAGGAACCCCGCCATGAGCTTCGGCGACCCGAACAACCCTTACGGCCAGGCACCCCCGCCCCCGCCGCAGAACCCGCCGGGCTACGGCTACCCGGCCGCACCCCAGGGGCCGCCGCAGCAGCCGTACGGCTACCCGCAGCAGCCCGCGTACCCGGGTTACCCCGGCGGCATGGTGATGCCCCCGCAGATGCCGGGCCTCATGCAGACCGCCCGGGTGTTCCTGTTCATCGTGGCGGCCGTCCAGGTCATCATCGGCTTCGTCTTCCTGTTCATCGGGGCCGCGGCCAACGACGTCTCCAACAAGTCGGACGACACCTTCGGCGACACGCCGTTCGGTGACATCGGCCACGCCGCCGCCGGCATCATGGTCGTCTTCGCGTTGGTCTTCTTCGGCCTCACCGCGCTGTCGATCACGCTCGGCGTACGGCTGTCCAAGGGCCGCCAGGGCGTCCGCATCACGACGATGGTCTACGGCATCCTGGGCGCCGTGGTCGGCGTGCTGGCGCTGGCCGGCTCCGCCGACAGCAACTCCTCCGGCGGCCTGATCTGGGCCGTCCTGTGGATGGCCTTCGGCGGCATCATGGCGGCGGCCATGATGACCCGCGACGGCGCGGCGTGGTTCAACCGCCCGCGTTACTGACCCACCGCACCGAGGGCCGCACTCCGCAAACGGGGTGCGGCCCTCGGCATGTGCGCCCTCAGCCACTCCAATGCGCCCTGGGGCCACTCAGTGGAAGAAGTGCCGCGTCCCGGTGAAGTACATCGTGACGCCCGCCTTCTTCGCGGCCTCCACGACGAGCTCGTCCCGGACCGAACCGCCCGGCTGCACGACCGCCTTCACACCCGCGGCGGTGAGGATCTCCAACCCGTCCGGGAACGGGAAGAACGCGTCGGAGGCGGCGTAGGAGCCCCGCGCCCGCTCCTGGCCCGCCCGCTCCACCGCGAGCTTGGCGGAGTCGACCCGGTTGACCTGCCCCATCCCGACACCCACCGAGGCCCCGCCCTTCGCGAGCAGGATCGCGTTGGACTTGACGGCCCGGCACGCCTTCCAGGCGAACGCGAGCTCCTTGAGCTCGTCCGCGGAGAGCGCCTCGCCGGTGGCCAGCGTCCAGTTCGCCGGGTCGTCGCCCTCGGCCTGGAACACATCGGTCTGCTGGAGCACGGCGCCGCCCGAGACCGGCTTGAGGTCGCCGGGCTGGTGCGGGGTGCCGTCGACCTTGAGGACGCGGATGTTCTTCTTGCGCGCCAGGACCTCCAGCGCCCCGTCCTCGTACCCCGGTGCCGCGATGACCTCGGTGAAGATCTCCGCGACCTGCTCGGCCATGGCGACCGTCACCGGGCGGTTGACCGCGATGACACCGCCGAAGGCGGACAGCGGGTCGCACTCGTGGGCCTTGCGGTGGGCGTTGGCGAGGTCGGCGTCGACCGCGATGCCGCACGGGTTGGCGTGCTTGATGATCGCGACGCAGGGCTCGTCGTGGTCGTAGGCGGCACGGCGGGCCGCCTCGGTGTCCACGTAGTTGTTGAAGGACATCTCCTTGCCGTGCAGCTGCTCGGCGTTGGCGATGCCGCCCGGCCGGCCGTCCGTGTAGAGCGCGGCGGCCTGGTGCGGGTTCTCGCCGTAGCGCAGCGTGGACTTGCGCTCCCAGGTGCCGCCGAGGAAGCCGGGCAGCGCCGCGCCGTCCTCCGGCGCGTACACGTTCGTCATCCAGGAGGCCACGGCCACGTCGTACGCGGCGGTGTGCTGAAACGCTTCGGCAGCCAGGTGCTTACGGGCTTCCAGATCGAAGCCGCCGCTCTCGACGGCCGCCAGCACGTCCGCGTACCGCTCGGGGCTGGTGACGACGGCCACCGACGGGTGGTTCTTGGCGGCGGCCCGGACCATCGAGGGCCCGCCGATGTCGATCTGCTCGACGCACTCGTCGGCGGAGGCGCCCGAGGCGACGGTCTCCTTGAACGGATACAGGTTGACCACGACGAGCTGGAACGGCTCGACGCCGAGCTCCGCCAGCTGCTCGCGGTGCGAGTCCAGCCGCAGATCGGCCAGGATGCCGGCGTGGACGCGCGGGTGCAGCGTCTTGACCCGGCCGTCCAGGCACTCGGGGAAGCCGGTCAGCTCCTCCACCTTGGTGACCGGCACGCCGGCGCTCGCGATGCGCCCGGCC
This sequence comes from Streptomyces sp. YS-3, assembly GCF_045257485.1. Taxonomy (NCBI): domain Bacteria; kingdom Bacillati; phylum Actinomycetota; class Actinomycetes; order Kitasatosporales; family Streptomycetaceae; genus Streptomyces; species Streptomyces sp. YS-3. Next base: position 3,353 of record NZ_JBJHPC010000610.1, read on the forward strand.
GTGGAGCCGGTGGAGACGAGCTCGACCCCGGCCGCGTGCAGCCCACGCGCCAGCTCCTCCAAACCAGTCTTGTCATAGACGCTGACCAGCGCGCGACGGATCTCCCGCTTGCTACTCACGGCAACAGAACCTTTCGTCCCTCAATGCGATAGCCGTCGCGGGCCAGCCGCCCCACGACGTCGACGAGCAGCCTTCGCTCGACTTCCTTGATGCGCTCGTGGAGCGCGTCCTCCGTGTCGTCCGTGCGGACCTCGACCACGCCCTGGGCGATGATCGGGCCGGTGTCGACGCCGTCGTCGACGAAGTGGACGGTGCATCCGGTGACCTTGGCGCCGTACGCGAGGGCGTCACGGACGCCGTGGGCGCCGGGAAAACTGGGCAGCAGGGCGGGGTGCGTATTGACGGTCCGCCCGCCGAACCGGGCGAGGAAGTGCTTCCCCACGATCTTCATGAACCCCGCGGACACGACGAGGTCCGGCTCGTACGCCGCGATGGCCCCGGCGAGCGCGAGGTCCCAGGCATCCCGGCTCGGATAGTCCTTCACCCGGCAGACAAATGTGGGCAGACCGGCCTTCTCGGCCCGCTCCAGCCCGACGATGCCTTCCCGGTCGGCCCCGACGGCCACGATCCGCGCCCCGTACCCGTCGGGGTCGGCGGCGATGGCGTCGAGCAGCGCTTGGAGGTTCGTACCGGATCCGGAGACCAGCACGACGAGGCGCGCGGAGGGGGCGGAAGG
>NZ_JBJHPC010000062.1:0-20190 GCF_045257485.1 Streptomyces sp. YS-3
CCCGAGCGCCCCGGGCCCGCAGAGCCCCCGACGACGACAGGACACCGCACGTGGCCGAGACCGCACGCCACCATGAGCCCCGCTACGGCATCCGGCCCACCATGAAGGATGTCGCCGCCCGCGCCGGTGTCGGGCTGAAGACGGTCTCCCGGGTGGTCAACGGCGAGGCCGGGGTCACCCCGGACACCGAGCGCCGGGTGACGGAGGCGATCGACGCGCTGGGCTTCCGCCGCAACGACAGCGCGCGCGTGCTGCGCAAGGGGCGCACCGCCTCCATCGGGCTGGTCCTGGAGGATCTGGCCGACCCGTTCTACGGGCCGCTCAGCCGCGCGATCGAGGAGGTGGCCCGGGCGCACGGGGCGCTGCTCATCAACGGCTCCAGCGCCGAGGACGCCGACCGCGAGCAGGAACTGGTGCTGGCCTTCTGCGCCCGCCGTGTCGACGGGCTGATCGTGATCCCGGCCGGGGGCGACCACCGCTATCTGGAGCCCGAGATAAAGGCCGGGGTGGCGACCGTGTTCGTGGACCGCCCGGCCGGGCGGATCGACGCCGACGCGGTGCTCTCCGACAGCTTCGGCGGCGCGCGCGAGGGCGTCGCCCACCTGGTGGCGCACGGCCACCGCAGGATCGGCTTCATCGGCGACCAGCCGCGCATCCACACCGCCACCGAGCGTCTGCGCGGCTACCGCGCGGCCATGGAGGAGGCGGGGCTCGTGGTGGCGGACGAGTGGGTCGCGCTCGGCTCCACCGAGCCGGAGCGGGTGCGCGAGGCCGCCGAGGCGATGCTGAGCGGCCCGGAGCCGGTGACCGCCGTCTTCGCGGGCAACAACCGGGTGACCGTGACCGTGGTGCGTGTCCTGGCGGGCCGGGAGCACCCGGTCGCCCTGGTCGGCTTCGACGACATCGAGCTGGCCGACCTGCTCGGCATCACCGTCATCTCGCAGGACTCCGCCACCCTCGGCCGCACGGCGGCGGAGCGGCTCTTCCGCCGCCTCGACGGCGTCGACGAGGCGCCCGCGCGCGTGGTGGTGCCCACCACCCTCATCGCGCGCGGGTCGGGCGAGATCCGCCCGCCCGCCGCCGTTTAGCCGCGGCTCAGCACACCGGCAGTCCGGGCACCGGCGCGTTGTTGGCGCCGCCCTTCAGGTAGACCACGCTGACGTAGACGTTGGTGTTGCCGCTGTCGTCGTCGGTGCGCGCCCAGTAGGTGTTGGTCCACTTTCCGTACGTCTCGCGGCGGCCCAGGTCGACCTGGCAGTAGAAGTAGTTGGTGCCCGCGTTGAGCACGCCCATCTCACCGCCGTCGTGGCGGTAGCTCTTCGCGGTGCGCCACACCTGGCAGTCGACCTTGCCCGCGCCGGCGGGGTGGCAGGACGGGGTGGACGTCGAGCCGGTGCCGCCGCCGGAGGTTCCTGCGGCGCCGCCCGGGGTGGCGCTCGCGTGGCCGCCGGTGGGCGCCTTGCCCGGGGTGGTGCCGCCCTTCTCGCCGGGTCGCTTGCCGTCCTTGCCGTCCTTGGCGTCCTTGCCGTCCTTGGCGGGGCGGGTCGCGCCGGGTGACGCGGAGGCGCGGCCGTGCCCACCGGCCGGGCCGGGGCTCGCGCCCTCCCAGACGCCGCCCGTGCCGTCCTGGGCGCCGGACGCCGACGGGCTCGCGCCGGACGCCGAGCCGACGGCCTGCTGCCGGGTGCCGTCGTCGTCCCCGGTGCCGACCAGGGCGTACGTGACACCGGTGCCGGTGAGGACGACGGCCGCGACACCTGCCGCCACCAGGCCACGCGCGCGCCCGCGCCCGCGGGCGGGCTCCGGCGCGGGCTGCTGGGTGACGAGGGGCCCGAACCCCTGCGGCCGGTGCGGCAGCACGTCCCGTACGGTCGCCTCGCGCGGCGGCGCCACCGGCTGCGGAGCCGGAGCGGGCGCCGGGACGGGCGGCGCGTCCATCGCGTGCGTGAGGACCGGGGACCGGCCCTCGGCGACCGCCGCCAGCATCCGTGCCGCCGTGTCCGCGTCCGGGCGGTGGGCCGGGTCCTTGTGCATCAGCTCGCGCAGTACGGGGGCGAGTGCTCCCGCCCGCACCGGCTCGGGCAGCGGCTCCGACACGATCGCGGAGAGCGTGGACCAGGTGGAGGTGCGGCGGAACGGCGAGGAGCCCTCCACCGCCGCGTACAGCGTGGCGCCGAGCGCCCAGACGTCGGACGCCGGTCCGGGGTCCTGGCCCTGGGCGCGCTCGGGCGCCAGGTAGTCCAGGGAGCCGACCAGTTCGCCGCTGCGGGTCAGATGGGTGGCCGAGCCGTCGCCCGGGTCGTCCATGGCGGCGATGCCGAAGTCGGTGAGCACGACCCGGCCGCCGCGCTCCAGCAGGATGTTGCCGGGCTTGACGTCCCGGTGCAGCACGCCCGCGCGGTGGGCGGCGGCCAGCGCCTCCAGGACCCGGGCGCCGATCCCGGCCGCCTCGCGCGCGTCCAGCGCGCCGCGCTCGCTCAGCACCCCGTCGAGCGAGGGCCCCTCGACGAGCTCCATCACGATGACCGGGCGGCCGTCGTGCTCGGTGACGTCGTGGACGGCGACCACCCCGGGGTGGCGCACGCGCGCGGCGGCGCGCGCCTCGCGCTGCATGCGCACCCGTAGATCGCCCAGTTCGGGCCCGGACGCGTCCGTGTACGTCCGCAGTTCCTTGACCGCGACCTCGCGGCCCAGCACCTCGTCGACAGCGCGCCAGACGACGCCCATGCCGCCCCGGCCCAGCTGCTCGACCAGCCGGTAGCGGCCCGCAAGCCGGTCGTTCTCCCCCGAAGACACCGCTGCCCCGTTCCCTGTGGTGATGTGGTCGCGTCCAGAGTAAGGGGCGGCGGTGACAGGCCCGTGACTACGGGGCGGTGACCGTGAGGGCGGCTCGGCGCGGGGAGGAGAAGCCGTCGAGGTCGGCGCGGGTCAGGCCGGTCAGGCGGGTGACCTCCTCGGTGTCGAGGGCGCCGCAGTCCAGGCCGCGCAGCAGGAAGCCGCTGAGCGCCTTGGCGGTGGCGGGCTCGTCCATGACGTCGCCGCCGGCCTTGGCGACATAGGCCGCCAGCCGGGCCGCGGCGGCCTCTAGGCCCTCGCGGTAGAAGGCGTACACCGCCGCGTACCGGGTGGGCAGATGGCCCGGGTGCATGTCCCAGCCCTGGTAGTAGGCGCGGGCCAGGGCGCGGCGGGTGAGGCCGTAGTGGAGCCGCCAGGCCTCGTGGACGCGGGCCGTGGGTCCGACGGGCAGGACGTTGGTGGAGCCGTCGGAGACCCGTACGCCGGTGCCCGCGGCGGCGACCTGCATCACGGCCTTGGCGTGGTCGGCCGCCGGGTGGTCGCTCGCCTGGTAGGCGGCGGAGACGCCCACGCAGGCGCTGTAGTCGAAGGTGCCGTAGTGCAGGCCGGTGGCGCGGCCCTCGGCGGCGCCGATCATCCGGGCCACGGCGGCGGTGCCGTCGGCGGCCAGGATCGACTGGCTGGTCTCGATCTGGATCTCGAAGCCGAGCCGCTCGGCGGGCAGGCCGTGGGCCTTCTCGAAGGCCTCCAGGAGCCGTACGAAGGCGGAGACCTGCTCGGGGTAGGTCACCTTCGGCAGGGTCAGGACGAGTCCGTCCGGCAGGCCGCCGTGCTCCATCAGGCCGGTGAGGAAGACGTCGGTGGTGCGGATGCCCCGGTCGCGTACCGCGGCCTCCATGCACTTCATACGGATGCCCATGTACGGGGCGGCCGTGCCGGTCGCGTACGCCTCGGTGATCAGCCGGGCCGCGCGGGCGGCGGCGGTGTCCTCCTCGGCGTCCGGGCGCGGGCCGTAGCCGTCCTCGAAGTCCACGCGCAGGTCCTCCACCGGCTCGCGCTCCAGCTTGGCGCGCACCCGCTGGTACACGGGCTCTGCGAGGTCGTCGGCGATGCCGAGGACGTCGGCGAAGGAGGCGGCGTCGGGGGCGTGTTCGTCGAGGGCGGTCAGCGCCCGGTCGCCCCAGGAGCGCAGGGTGTCCGCGTCGAAGAGGTCACCGGGTACGTAGACGGTGTGCACGGGCTGGCGGGTGCCGGGGTCGCCCGGGTAGCGGCGGGCGAGCTCCTCGTCCACGGCCGTCAGCGAGGCGCTGATCTCCTCGCTGACCGTGCCCGCGAGGCTCGTCGCCACCTTCTCCTGCTGACCCATCCTGCACCCTCCACACACATTCGGATTTTCCACTTACCGGAATCATCGATCCGCATAGCAGAATTTAGTGAGGGGCACCCGTCGCGTCAATGGCTGCCCGAAACGGCCGGGGGCCGCGCGGTGAAGATCACCACGCGGCCCCCGGGGCGGTACGGACGGGCAGGTCAGCCCTTGCGCGCCTGAACGGCTTCGGTCAGCTGCGGAACGACGTCGAACAGGTCGCCCACCACGCCGTAGTCGACCAGGTCGAAGATCGGCGCCTCGGCGTCCTTGTTGATCGCGACGATCGTCTTCGAGGTCTGCATACCGGCGCGGTGCTGGATGGCGCCCGAGATGCCGGAGGCGATGTAGAGCTGCGGCGAGACCGACTTGCCGGTCTGGCCGACCTGGTTGGAGTGCGGGTACCAGCCGGCGTCGACGGCGGCGCGGGAGGCGCCGACGGCGGCACCGAGCGAGTCGGCCAGCGCCTCGATGATCGCGAAGTTCTCGGCGCCGTTGACGCCACGGCCGCCGGAGACCACGATCGCGGCCTCGGTCAGCTCGGGGCGGCCGGTCGACTCGCGCGGGGTGCGGGAGACGACCTTGGTGCCGGTGGCCTGCGCGGAGAAGGTGACCGACAGGGCCTCGACGGCGCCCGCTGCCGGGGCGGCCTCCACGGCGGCCGAGTTCGGCTTGACCGTGATGACCGGGGTGCCCTTGGAGACACGGGACTTGGTGGTGTAGGAGGCGGCGAACGCCGACTGGGTGGCGACCGGGCCGTTGTCGCCGGCCTCCAGGTCGACGGCGTCGGTGATGATGCCGGAGCCGATGCGGACCGCGAGGCGGGCCGCGATCTCCTTGCCCTCGGCGGAGGACGGGACGAGCACGGCGGCCGGGGACACGGCCTCGTACGCGGCCTGGAGCGCGTCCACCTTCGGTACGACGAGGTAGTCGGCGAACTCGGGGGCGTCGGCGGTCAGCACACGGGTGGCGCCGTGCTCGGCCAGCGCGGACGCGGTGGCCTCGGCGCCGGCGCCGAGGGCGACCGCGACCGGCTCGCCGATGCGGCGGGCCAGCGTCAGCAGCTCCAGAGTGGGCTTGCGGACGGCGCCGTCGACGTGGTCGACGTAGACGAGAACTTCAGCCATGGGACTCAATCTCCTGCGAGTGCGAAGAATCTGGGGGCAGTTGGGGCTCTGCGAGCCTTAGATGAACTTCTGGCTCGCGAGGAACTCGGCCAGCTGCTTGCCGCCCTCGCCCTCGTCCTTGACGATCGTGCCGGCGGTACGGGCCGGACGCTCGGCGGCCGAGTCGACCGCGGTCCAGGCGCCCGCGAGGCCGACCTCGTCGGCGTCGAGGTCGAGGTCGCCCAGGTCCAGCGACTCCACCGGCTTCTTCTTGGCGGCCATGATGCCCTTGAAGGACGGGTAGCGGGCCTCGCCCGACTGGTCCGTCACGGACACGACGGCCGGCAGGGACGCCTCCAGCTGCTCCGAGGCGGTGTCGCCGTCGCGGCGGCCCTTGACCACGCCGTCCTCGACGGAGACCTCGGAGAGCAGCGTGACCTGCGGAACGTTCAGACGCTCGGCGAGCAGCGCCGGCAGCACGCCCATGGTGCCGTCGGTCGAGGCCATGCCGCAGACGACCAGGTCGTAACCGGTCTTCTCGATCGCCTTGGCGAGCACCAGCGAGGTGCCGACGACGTCGGTGCCGTGCAGGTCGTCGTCCTCGACGTGGACGGCCTTGTCGGCGCCCATGGAGAGCGCCTTGCGCAGCGCGTCCTTGGCGTCCTCGGGGCCGACGGTCAGCACGGTGATCTCCGCGTCGTCCGCCTCGTCGGCGATCTGCAGTGCCTGCTCGACCGCGTACTCGTCGAGCTCCGAAAGGAGGCCGTCGACGTCGTCGCGGTCGACGGTCAGGTCATCGGCGAAGTGCCGGTCGCCGGTGGCGTCGGGCACGTACTTCACACAGACAACGATCCTCAAGCTCACGCCGGCTCTCCTACTGCATCGTCATTTCTGGGCTGCCTTGTTGCACGCAGCATAGGCGCCTGATGGGGCGGTTTCCGGTCGGGGCGACCGACGCTCCGAACCAAATATTACTCGCCAGTACACCCACTGTGTTCCCCGTAAGCAAGCGCTTTGAACTGTGACGTTGCCAACGCTGAGTAACCGGCGGGTACGGAGACGATTCAGTCGCGCAGCGCGTTGAAGCGACCCTGGTGGTACAGGAGCGGACGGCCCGGTCCGGCGGGGTCGCCGAAGGCCGCCTCGCACACCACGATGCGGTGGTCACCGGCCGGGATGCGCGCGGCCACCCGGCACACCAGCCAGGCCAGGACGCCGTCGAGGACGGGCACGCCCTCGGGGCCCGGTCGCCAGCGAATGTCGCCGCCGAAGCGGTCGGCGCCGCTGCGGGCGAAGGTCGCGGCGAGGTCTTCCTGGTGTTCGCCGAGTATGTGGACGCCTATGTGCTCGGCCTCGGAGATCACCGGCCAGCTGGAGGAGCCGGTGCCGATGCCGAAGGAGAGCAGGGGAGGCTCGGCGGCGACGGAGTTCAGGGAGGTGGCGGTGAAGCCGACGGGCCGGCCGTCACGCTGTGCGGTGATCACCGCCACACCGGCGGCGTGCTGCCGGAAGACCGCGCGGAACAGCTGGGGGGAGGCGGCGCGTGCGGTGCCGAGTTCGGGCGAAGCCGTCATGGAGTTGTCCTTCTGCGGTCGGTGCGATGGGGCTGTGGACTGCTCAGCAGCCCGGACAGCGCGCACGTGCGGTGCGGGCGGCGTCCGCGGGGACGCAGCCGGGGAGAAGGATTCGGTTCGGCACGTCGTCAGATTGACGATTGCGGGTACACGCAGTCAAGTGCCTTCTACGATGTGGGAGATCCGTCACGACCTCCGCCGCCCCGCTCACACCGCCTGCCCCAGCGCGGCGATCACGTCGGCCCGGCGGGGCTGTCCCGCCGCGCGGCGCACGATCCGGCCGGCGCGGTCCAGGACCAGGACGGTGGGCGTGGTCCGGATCTCCAGCGCCCGCACCAGCGCGAGGTGCTCCTCGGCGTCGATCTCCACATGCGCGACCCCGTCCACCATGGCCGCAACCTCCGCCAGGGTGCGCCGAGTTGCCCGGCAGGGCTGGCAGAACGCGCTGGAGAACTGCACCAGGGTCGCCCGCTCGCCCAGCTCCGCGCCCAACTGGGCTGCTCCCAGCCTCGGCCCGTCCTCGCGCACCGTGCTTCCTCTCCTCGGTCCAGCGGTCCGGACCATTCAGCGCCGAGGACCGCCCGGAAGATTCCCACCCGCCCCCGACCTGCGCGTACGTGACGAGAATCTCCCCGTCCGAAGGCCGCAGGACTGGCCACCACGGCGCGTATCGGGCACGATCTGCCCAACGCCGAAAACCTACGGCTGCGTAACTTCCACCGGAAGTACTCTCCCCCGGGAAAGCAGAAGGGTCTCCCCCAGATGGCAGAACTCGTCTATCGGCCGGTCGTCGGCGCCGCTCTCACGATGTTCAAGGCGCTCGACCTGAAGATCGACACCCAGGGTTCGGAGAACATCCCGCGCTCCGGCGGCGCGGTGCTCGTCAGCAACCACATCAGCTATCTGGACTTCATCTTCACCGGCCTCGCCGCCCTGCCGCAGAAGCGCCTGGTGCGCTTCATGGCCAAGGAGTCGGTCTTCCGGCACCGCATCTCGGGCCCGCTGATGCGCGGGATGAAGCACATCCCGGTCGACCGCAAGCAGGGCGAGAACGCCTACGCGCACGCGCTGGACTCGCTGCGCTCGGGAGAGATCGTCGGCGTCTTCCCCGAGGCGACCATCTCGCAGTCCTTCACACTGAAGAGCTTCAAGTCGGGTGCCGCCCGGCTCGCCCAGGAGGCCGGGGTCCCGCTGATCCCGATGGCGCTGTGGGGCACCCAGCGGGTGTGGACCAAGGGCCGGCCGCGCAACTTCAAGCGCAGCCACATCCCCGTCACCATCCGGGTCGGCGAGCCGGTCGAGGCGCCCGCCGACCAGTTCGCCGGGGCGATCACCCGGCGGCTGCGCGAGCGCTGCCAGGAGCTTCTGGAAGCCGCCCAGCGCGCCTATCCCGTACGCCCCAAGGACGCCGCGGACACCTGGTGGATCCCGGCGCACCTCGGCGGCACCGCGCCCACGCCCGAAGAGGTGCGCGAGCGCGAGGCCAGCCACTGAGGCGCCGCTGAACGTCACGCCCCGGCGGCGACCGGGGCGTGCACGGTGACCCGGGCCCCGGGGCTCACCTTCTCCAGGAGCTCGGCGAGCTCCGCCGCGGCCTCTTCCAGGCGGCAGTGCGGAGCCATCCCCTCCAGCAGGAAGAGCGCGTTGACGCTCTCCTCGGTGAGCCGGGTGCGCACGCCCTGGCGCCAGTTCCAGCGCCGGCAGGTGACGCCCTCGTCGTCGCACCACACCACCTCGCCCGCGTCCGGGTGCTCGACCGCCGCCTCGCCGCCCGCCGCGGTGTGGAAGGGCTCCTGGCCGGTGGCGCGGACCAGCCGCATCGATCCCGCGATGCGGTCGGTGTCCTCGCCGCCGACGGGGACGAGGTGGGCCACGCTGATCGCGTTGTAGACATCGACGAGCCGGTTGATCCGCGGCAGCCCGCCGTCGGCGAGAGCGCGCTTGGCCAGCGCCTCGGCCGAGTTGCGGGTGCGCGAGGGCTTGGCGCCGAACGCGGTGTACGCCTCCCGCCAGGCGGCCATGTGCGGGTCCTCGTGCGGGGCGAGGGACCCCAGGCGCTCGCGCAGCCGCCGGGCGGCCTCGTCGAGCAGCGCCGAACTCGCCTCGCCGCTGGGCCCGTTGACGAGCCCGCGGGCCTCCACGGCGACATGGGTGAAGCCGGGCGCGATCGCGCGCACCTCGTCGGATACGGTGACGGTGAGCGTCATGGTGGGTCGTGCCTCACAGTTCGGTCGGGAGCGTCCGCCAGAGGTGCGGACGGTCGGGAGCGGCCTTCAGGGCGGCCAGCACCACCGGATGCGGTACATCATAGAGTACTGGATAGTCCACCTCATTGAACTCCGGGCGGGTCGTCCAGGCCAGCCGCTCCTGCCCCAGGGAGAAGCGCGCGTCGACGCCGGGCTTGTTGCCGCGGACGTCCTGCCGCGCCCACTCACGCTCACCGGGCAGCTTCAGGGCGACCAGCCCATGGATCACCGGGTTCGTGCCGTCGTCGTCCGCGAGGCGCTGATAGCAGAGGGCGGCCGGTATCCCCTCGGCGCGCAGCAGGGCGGCGTAGGCGTGGGACTTGGCGTAGCAGATGCCGGTGCGTTGATCCAGGACGTCGGAGGCCCGCCAGGTGACGCGCTCGTCGCCCGCGTCCTGGGAGTGCGTGACGGTGTCGCGGACGTGTTCATAGGCGAGCTCGGCGTATGAGTATGCGTCTGGAGCCTGGGCGGGCAGCTTCGCCGCCAGTTCCCGCACTACCGGGTGGTCATGGTCGATGACCTCGTCCGCCACGAGGTAGGCGGAGAGTTCGGGGTTCTGCTGATGGAGTCGCATGGCACGCGAGCGTACGAATACGGCCGACCGCAAGTCAATGACTTTTCGGTCGGCCGTATAGCTATTCAGCGGAAGGCCGTCTCAGCGGGCCAGCTCTTCCTTGAGCGCCGCGAGGAAGCCGTCCACGTCGTCCTCGGTGGTGTCGTACGAGCACATCCAGCGCACATCGCCGGCCGCCTCGTCCCAGAAGTAGAAGCGGTAGCGCTTCTGCAGACGCTCGCTGACGTCGTGCGGCAGCCGGGCGAAGACCGCGTTGGCCTGGACCGGGTAGAGGATCTCGACCCCGTCGACCGCGCGGACGCCTTCGGCGAGCCGCTGCGCCATCGCGTTGGCGTGGCGCGCGTTGCGCAGCCACAGGTCCTTGCTGAGGAGCGCCTCCAACTGCACCGAGACGAAGCGCATCTTGGAGGAGAGCTGCATCGACATCTTGCGGATGTGCTTCATCCGGCGCACCGCGTCCGGGTTGAGCACCACGACGGCCTCACCGAAGAGCATGCCGTTCTTGGTGCCGCCGTACGAGATCACGTCGACGCCGGCGGCGTTGGTGAACGCGCGCATCGGCACGTTCAGGGAGGCCGCGGCGTTGGCTATCCGGGCACCGTCGAGGTGCACCTTCATCCCGTGCTGGTGGGCGTGGTCGCAGATCGCGCGGATCTCGTCGGGGGTGTAGACCGTGCCCAGCTCGGTGTTCTGGGTGACCGAGACGACCTGCGGCATCGCGCGGTGCTCGTCCTCCCAGCCCCAGGCCTGCCGGTCGATGAGCTCGGGGGTGAGCTTGCCGTCCGGGGTCGGCACGGTGAGCAGCTTCAGGCCCGCCATGCGCTCCGGCGCGCCGCCCTCGTCCACGTTGATGTGCGCCGACTCGGCGCAGATCACCGCACCCCAGCGGTCGGTCAGCGCCTGGAGGGCGACGACGTTGGCGCCCGTTCCGTTGAAGACCGGGAACGCCTCGGCACCCGCGCCGAAGTGGCTGTGGATGACGCGCTGGAGGTGGTCGGTGTAGTCGTCCTCGCCGTAGGCGACCTGGTGTCCGCCGTTGGCGAGGGCGATGGCGGCGAGGATCTCGGGGTGCACGCCCGCGTAGTTGTCGCTGGCGAAGCCGCGCACCTCGGGGTCGTGGTGGCGTCGTGCGTCCGTCTTCACGGCTTGGGGGTCAGCCACAGGCGCTGTCCGTTCACTTCCTCGGCGGGGCGGTCCCAGACTCCGGCGATGGCCTCGGCCAGCTCCTTGACGTCGGTGAAGCCCGCGAACTTGGCGTTGGGGCGCTCGGCGCGCATCGCGTCGTGCACCAGTGCCTTGATCACCAGGATGGCGGCGGCGGTGTTCGGACCGGCCTCGCCGCCCGCCTTGCGGAACGCGTCGGCGAGCGCGAGCGTCCAGGCCTCCGCCGCGGCCTTGCCCGCGTTGTACGCGGCGTTGTTCGCGGTGGGCTTGTGCGCCCCGGACTGGCTGACCAGCACGAAACGGCCGCGGTCGCTGCGCAGCAGCCCGTCGTGGAAGGCGAGCGAGGTGTGCTGCACGGTCTTGACCAGCAGCTTCTCCAGGAGCTCCCAGTCGGCGAGGTCGGTCTCCGGGAAGGAGGGGCTGCCGCGCCAGCCTCCCACGAGGTGGACCAGGCCGTCGATCCGGCCGAACTCCTTCTCGGTCCGGGCCGCCCACTCGCGGGTGGCGTCCAGGTCGAGCAGGTCGACGGTGTCGCCGACCACGGTCGCGCCGCCATGGGCGTAGCGCGCCGCGTCCACGGCCTCCGCGAGGCGTGCCGGGTCCGCGTCGGACGCCACCACGGTCGCGCCCGCCTCGGCGAGCCTGAGCAGGGCTGCGCGGCCCGCGGGGCCCGCCGCACCGGCCACCGCGACCACGGCGCCGCTCAGCGGCCCGCTGCCATTCCCGTTGACGTTCATGTTCATCTCCTCCGCACCAGTGCTCACGCGGCAGCCGGCTGGGCGCTCGCCGCGGTGATCCCCTTGGTGGAGGCAATCACGTCCTTGAGCTTCTTGGCGAGCGCCTCATAGAACATGCTCAGGGGAAACTCGTCCGCGAGCACGTCGTCGACGAGCTTGCGCGGCGGCAGCGAGAGGTCCAGGGCGTCCGGGCCCTTGGCCCAGCGCGATCCCGGGTGCGGCGCGAGGTAGGTGGAGACCAGGTCGTACGCGGCGAACCAGTGCACCAGCTTCGGGCGGTCGATACCGTCCCGGTAGAGCTTCTCGATCTCGGCGCAGAGCTCGTTGGTGACCCGGGGGGCCTGCTCCCAGTCGATGTGCAGCCTGTTGTCGGTCCAGCGCACCACGTCGTGCTTGTGCAGGTACGCGAAGAGCAGCTGGCCGCCGAGGCCGTCGTAGTTGCGGTTGCGGTCGCCGGAGACCGGGAAGCGGAACATCCGGTCGAAGAGCACCGCGTACTGCACGTCACGGCCGTGCTGGTTGCCCTCGGCCTCCAGCTTCACGGCCTCCTTGAAGGCGGTGAGGTCGCAGCGCAGCTCCTCCAGGCCGTACATCCAGAACGGCTGGCGCTGCTTGATCATGAACGGGTCGAAGGGCAGGTCGCCGTGGCTGTGGGTGCGGTCGTGGACCATGTCCCAGAGCACGAAGGCCTTCTCGCAGCGCTCCTGGTCGCCCACCATCTCCCGGATGTCCTCGGGCAGCTCGACGCCGAGGATGTCGACGGCCGCCTCGGTGACCCGGCGGAAGCGGGCGGCCTCGCGGTCGCAGAAGATGCCGCCCCAGGTGAACCGCTCGGGGGCCTCGCGCACGGCGATCGTCTCCGGGAAGAGGACGGCCGAGTGGGTGTCGTACCCGGCGGTGAAGTCCTCGAAGGCGATGCCGCAGAAGAGCGGGTTGTCGTAGCGGGTGGCCTCCAGCTCGGCCAGCCAGTCGGGCCACACCATGCGCAGGACGACCGCCTCCAGGTTGCGGTCCGGGTTGCCGTTCTGCGTGTACATGGGGAAGACGACCAGGCGCTGGAGCCCGTCGGCGCGGTCCGCGGCCGGGTGGAAGGCGAGCAGCGAGTCCAGGAAGTCCGGCACGTCGAACGCGCTGTCGGCCCATTTGCGCAGGTCGGCGACGAGGGCGCGGTGGTAGGCGGCGTCGTGCGGCAGCAGCGGGGAGAGCTCCTCCACCGCGCTCGCCACGCGCTCGACGGCGGCTTCGGCGGTGGCGCGGGACGGGGCGCCCTCGGCGTCGAAGTCGATGGAGCCGTCCTTGGACTGCCAGGGCCGGATCTCCTCGACGGAACTCTTGAGCACGGTCCAGGCAGGGTGCTCGACCACGGGCCGGGCGGCAAGAACGCCCCCGACAGCCACGTCCTGCACAAGAATTTCCGTCATGTCACTTCCTCCACAGGAGAACCTCGCGTCAAGACACCGTATCCATGTTCGGTTACCCCGCTCAAGGGGGATCTCGGGAAATTATCCCGTACTACGTCACACAGGCCGCTGTTCTTCCTGTGAAGCTCCGCCGAGGCGCACGGTTCTGCCACGGCGCGGACGTAGTGCCCGTCCGGGTCAAGACAACGGCAACTCGCCCACCCGCGAGTGACCCCGCAAGGGCGCGGATGCCCCGTGGCGCCCGGGCGGACACCGTGGATGCCCCGCGCGAGCCGGGGTCCATCGCGCGTCGCGGCCGTTAGGCTGCGGCACTGCCGCGTGGGCCCGGGACGGCCCGCCGCGGAAACCGCCGTCGACGGAAGCGAGGCCTGTCTTGACGTTCCTCACCATCGGTCATCGCGGGGTCATGGGTGTCGAGCCGGAGAACACCCTGCGTTCCTTCGTCCGCGCCGAACGCTCGGGCATGGACGTCATCGAGCTGGATCTGCACCTCAGCAAGGACGGTGCGCTCGTCGTCCTGCACGACGCGGACGTGGACCGCACCACGGACGGGAAGGGCCCGGTGGCCGACAAGACGGTCGCGGAGCTGAGGGAGCTCGACGCGGGCCAGGGCGAGCGCATCCCGCTGTTCGAGGAGGTCCTGGACGCGGTCGCCTCACCGCTCCAGGCCGAGATCAAGGACGTCAGGGCCGCCGACGAGCTCGCGCGCGTCATCCACGCGCGCGATGTCGTGGGACGGGTGACGGTCTCCTCGTTCCACGAGGAGGCGCTGGTGCGGATGGCCAAGCTGGTGCCGGGGGTACGGACGGTCCTGGTCGCGAGCCGCTGGGACACCGGCATCGCGGACCGGGCCGCGGCGGTCGGCGCGCACGCCCTCTCGCTCGACATCCGCCGGCTGACCCTGGAGGACGTCGAACGGGCGCACGCCGCGTCCGTACAGGTCATCGGCTGGGTGGTGAACACCCAGGACCATCTGCGGCTGGTGCGCGCGCTGGGCCTGGACGGCGCGACGACCGACTATCCGGAGATCCGCCGCACCGGCCGCTTCACGGCCTGACAGACGCCCCAGGCGGTCACTGGACCAGCTCCTTCACCAGCAGCTCGAAGGCGAGGTCCGCACGCTGGGGGATGCCGAAGCGCTCGTCGCCGTACGGGAAGGGCGTCAGCTTTCCCGTACGGCGGTAGCCGCGCCGCTCGTACCAGGCGATCAGCTCGTCCCGTACCGAGATCACCGTCATGTGCATCTCGGTGACGCCCCACGTCTCGCGCGCGCTGCGCTCCGCCTCGGCGATGATCTCCTTGCCGAGGCCGGTGCCCTGGAGTTCGGGGCGGACCGCGAACATCCCGAAGTAGGCGGCGTGGCCGCGGTGTTCGAGCTGGCAGCAGGCGACGATCCGGCCGTCCCGCTCCACCGTGAGCAGCCGGCTGCCGGGCGTCGTGATCACCTGGCGCACCCCCGCGGGGTCGGTGCGCTGCCCCTGGAGGATGTCCGCCTCGGTGGTCCAGCCCGCCCGGCTGGCGTCCCCCCGGTACGCCGACTCGATGAGCGGGACCAGCTCCTCGACATCGGCCTCGGTGGCGTCCCGGTAGCTCAGCTCTCCGGCGCGGGTGGTGTCCATGGCGAACGTTCTCCCAACTGCATCATGACGTGGCGGGCGCACCCCGAGCCTAACCCCGCCCCGGCCGGGGTCTTCTAACCTGCCTCCATGGTTCATGTGCTGAGCAGCAGGACCCTTCTGCGCCCCACCGACCCGGACCGCTCCCGCGCCTTCTACGGCGGGCAGTTGGGCCTCCCGGTCTACCGCGAGTTCGGTACGGGGCCGGAACGCGGCACGGTCTACTTCCTCGGCGGCGGCTTCCTGGAGGTCTCCGGCCGCGCCGAGGCGCCCCTCTCCCCCGGTCTGCGGCTGTGGCTCCAGGTGGCGGACGCGACCGAGGCGTACGAGGAGCTGACCGGGCGCGGGGTGGAGATCTCGCGGCCCCCGGTGCGCGAGCCGTGGGGTCTGGTGGAGATGTGGCTCCAGGACCCGGACGGGGTGCGGATCGTGGTGGTGGAGGTGCCGGCCGACCACCCGCTGCGCTTTCGCCCCTGAGCCGGCCTCCTCCGCCCGCGCCGGGTCCGGCAGGACGGCCCTCCGCCGTCACGCGAGCCCCTCACGCGCCCCCTTGTGTGTCCTTGCGCCCGCGTGCGCGACCGATCCCACGGGCATCGACCCCTCGGCGGGGCGACATGTCGAGCGGGGAGGTGGGCCATGCACGGAACGGCGCTGTCCGGCTGGCTGCTCGTGGCGGTCTGCGCGGCCACCGGCGCGTACTGCGTCCTGCGGCTGCGCAGCGACTGCCCGCACGCGCGCAGCTCGGCCGGGGGCGAGGCGGTGATGGGGTTCGGCATGGCCGCGATGGCCGTCCCGGCGGCCTTCGCGACCCCGCCGCCCTGGATCTTCGCCGGGTACGCGGGGGTCTTCGGGGCCACGGCCCTGCGGGCGGGCTGGCTCGTCCACGCGCGCGTGGCGGGCGGCGGCCACCATCTGCACCATGCGATCGGCTCGCTCGCGATGGTCTACATGGCGCTGACGATGGGCGCCCCCGGCGGCCACCCGGCCCACGAGGGCCACTCGGGGGCCGCGGGCGGCATCCCGCTGCTCACCGGCGCGCTGCTCGTCTACTACGTCGGCTACGTCCTCACGGCCGGGATACGGCTGCTGCCCACGGCGGGCCCGGCCGGGACGGTCGCCGCGCCGGGCTGGGGCGCGCGGCCCGAACTGACGCTGGCCTGCCGGTTGTCGATGGGGATGGCCATGCTGGCGATGCTCCTCGCCCTGTGACGTCCGCAGGGGGCTCGCCCCGGGCGTCCGCCGGGTCCCGTCCCCCGCGGTGCGCCGGGTGTTCGCCCGCGCCCGTCCGCCGTTCTCCCGGCCGCCCTCCCGGGCACCGGTCGGCGGCCGTGATCAAAACGTGGCGTGCGTCACTTGGCGCGCGAGGTCGTACCTATGGGGACGGCCCCGCTCATAGGCTGAGGACATGATGGTCTCCCTCGCGCTGCTGGCGCTCGGCGTCGTGTCCGCCGTGGTGGCCCCGCGCCTGTTCGCGCGTGCCCACTGGGCCGAGCGCGAGCCGGTGGTGGCGTTGTGGGTCTGGCAGTGCGTGGTGGGGGCGGTGCTGCTCTGCTTCGCCCTGGCGATGGTGTTCAGCGCGGCGGCTGCCTGGCAGACGGTACGGGGCCAGGTGTTCGCGACCGCCCCGCGCGCGGTGATCGACGCGTATGCGCTGGGACCGTACGGCCCGTGGTCGGCGGCGCTGGCGGTGCTGCTCTTCTGCGGCGGCGCCTGGACGGCCGCGATGCTCACCCGCGAGATCCGCGACGCGCGGGCCCGGCGCCGGGCGAGCCGTTCGGAGCTGCTGGTACGCGCCCCGCTGCTGCCCGGCGAGGCGCCCGGCGGGGCGCCGCTGGTGGTCCTGGAGGGGCCGCGTCCGGACGCCTGGTGGCTGCCGGGACCCAGCCCCCAGCTGGTCATCACCACCGCGGCACTCCGGCGCCTGAAGGGCCGTCAGCTCGACGCCGTGCTCGCCCATGAGCAGGGCCACGCGCGCGCCCGCCACCACTGGCTGCTGAACTGCTCGGCCGCGCTGGCCAACGGGTTCCCGGGGATCCCGGTGTTCGCGGCCTTCCGGGACGAGATGCACCGGCTGGTCGAGCTGGCCGCGGACGATGTCGCCTCGCGGCGCTACGGCCGGCTGACGATCGCGCTCGCGCTGGTCGAACTCAACGAGGACCGGGGCCTGTTCGGGCCCTGTCCGGCCCCGCACGGCGAGGTCCCGCAGCGGGTCGACCGTCTGCTGGCCGCCTCGCCCCGGCTCACCGCCGGCCACCGGCTCCGGCTGACGGCGTCCGCCGCCCTGGTCCCGGTCGTGCCCCTGCTGGTGGCCTTCGTCCCGGCGCTGCGCGCCCTCGGCTAGGGCGCGTTGCGAAAGTAGCGCCGTCCACCCGAAAGGCGAGCCCCCCGCCGCCTTCCCGGCCGTCCCGCGGCGCCGCGCACGCACCCCCGCGCGCACGAGCCGCGGGCGTCTCAGCGAGGATCGAGTCATGCCCGTCGCACCCCCGCCGGTCCGCGCCCCGGCTCCCGTAGTCGGTCCGGCCCGCGCGGGCGCCGCCCTGACGGCCCTCTCCGGCCTCCTGCTGGCCCTTGTGGCGGCCTCGTGGGGCCCGCTGATGGACCTGGACCGCACGGTCGCCGACGGGCTCCACAGGAGGGCCGTGGCCGAGCGGGGGCTCACCCACGTCAACCGGGTGCTCACCGACTGGGTCTGGGACACCTGGACGATGCGCGCGCTGCTGGCCGCGGTGGTCGTCGCCGTCTTCGTACGCGGCGGGCGGCGCGTGGCGCTGTGGGCCGCGGCGACGAGCGCGCTGGGCACGCTGGTGCAGCAGACCATGAAGGCGGCGCTCGGGCGGGAGCGGCCCAAGTGGCCGGATCCCGTCGATTCCGCCTCGTACGCGGCCTTCCCGTCGGGCCACGCGCTCACCGTGACGGTGACATTCGGCCTCCTGCTGTGGCTGGCCGTCGCCCGGGGCGTCCGTCCGGCGGTGCGGCGGGCGGTGGCCGCGCTCGGCGCCGTCTCGGTGCTCGGGGTGGGCTTCACCCGTGTCTATCTCGGCGTCCACTGGCTCTCGGACGTGGCCGGCGGCTGGCTGATCGGGGCGGCGCTGGTGTGCCTGTCGGTGGCGGCGTACGGGCGATGGGGCGCGAACCGGCCGCCCGGGGGCGAGAGGGCTTGAACCGGCCACGGGCCGCACGCGAGGATCGCCGCCATGGCGATCAAGGGTGTGCTGTTCGACTTCTCCGGGACGCTGTTCCGTATCGAGTCCACGCGCGACTGGCTCGACGCCGCCCTCGACGCGCGCGGCATCGCGCTCACGGAGGAACAACGCGCGCGGTACGCGGCCGAGTTGGCCCGGGCGGGGGCGCTGCCCGGCGGTCCCGACCCGGAGCGCCTGCCGCCGCATCTGGCGGAGCTCTGGGCGGTTCGCGACCGCAGCGCCGAACTCCACCGCGCGGCGTACACGGGGCTCGCGCGAACGGTGACATTGCCGGATCCGCAGTTGCACACCGCGCTCTACGAACGGCACAGGACGCCGGCCGCCTGGCACCCGTATCCGGACGCGGGAGCCGTGCTGCGCGGGCTGCGGGAGCGGGGCGCGCGCGTGGCGGTGGTCAGCAACATCGGCTGGGACCTGCGGCCGGTCTTCCGCGCCCATGGCCTGGACGTCCTGGTGGACGCGTACGTCCTGTCGTACGAACACGGGGTGCAGAAGCCCGACGCGCGGCTCTTCCGCGCGGCCTGCGAGGCGATCGGGCGGGAGCCGGGCGAGGTGCTGATGGTGGGCGACGACCGGCGGGCGGACGGCGGCGCCGCGGCTCTGGGCTGCGCCGTCCACTTCGTGGACCATCTGCCGGTCACCGAGCGGCCGGCCGGACTGCGCCCCGTCCTGAACCTCGTCGACGCGGACGGGGCGGAGCAGAAGAGGGCCGCCCCTCCTGGGTGATCCCCCGCGTCACCCAGAAAGGACAGCGAATCCGCAGGCCAGAACGCCCGGCAGGGGTTCCCGCACACGGTCACCTGAGTATATTGGCTCAGAGCCAGTCAACGCAGGAGTTACAGCATGTCCCCGCGCAGCGCATCGGTCAATGAAGAGTTGCGCCGACGTTCCCGTGAGCGGCTGCTCCAGGTGACGGTCGAGCTGGTGGCGGAGCGCGGCTACGAGGCGACCACCCTCGGCGACATCGCCGACCGGGCCGGCTCGGCCCGCGGCCTGGTCTCGTACTACTTCCCGGGCAAGCGCCAACTGCTCCAGTCGGCCGTCCACCGGGTCATGCACCTGGCCCTGGAGGCGGGCCTGGAACAGGAGCCACGGACCGAGGACGGACGGGAGCGGCTGGCCCGCGCCATCGACGCGATACTGGGCCTCACCGCGCTCCACCCCGTGCTGATGCGCGCCCATATGGCGGGAATCCTCCAGGCCGAGGGGTTCGTGCAGTGCCCCGAGCAGCAGCGCCTCTCCTGGCTCCTGAAGGACACGATGGCGCGGTACGGCTCGGCGGACGTGGACGCCGAGTACCCGATCCTGCGGGCACTGCTGATGGGCGCGGTCTTCGCGGCCCTGCTGCCCGGCGCCCCCATGGAGGTGCCCCGGCTGCGGGCCGAGCTGTTCCAGCGCTTCGGGCTCGACTGGGAGCTCGGCAACCCGCCACCGCAGGGGAAACCGCTCGCCGTCCCCTGACGCCGCGCGCGTGCCGGTGCGATGCTGGAGTCCCCCGGTGGGATCCGCCTGCGGGAAGGGAGACCCTTCGTGCTGCGCATAGCCGTCGTCGGTTCCGGGCCGAGCGGGGTCTACACCGCTCAGTCCCTGGTCACCCAGAGCACGGTCCCAGGGCTGCGGGTCGACGTCCTGGACCGGCTGCCCTGTCCGTACGGTCTGGTGCGGTACGGGGTGGCGCCCGACCACGAGAAGATCAAATCCCTCCAGAACAACCTGCGCGCGGTCCTGGAGGACGAACGGATCAACTTCCTCGGCCACGTCGAGATCGGGCCCGGGGGCATCGCTCCGGAGCGGCTGCTGCGGCTCTACCACGCGGTGGTGTACTGCGTGGGCGCCTCCGCCGACCGCCGGCTCGGCATTCCCGGCGAGGACCTGCCGGGAAGCTGCTCGGCCACCGACTTCGTCGCCTGGTACAGCGCCCACCCGGACGCCTCGGCGAACGGCTTCCGCCTCGAATGGCTCAGCGCCCGCTCGGCGGTCGTCATCGGCGCGGGCAACGTGGCGGTGGACGTGGCCCGCATCCTCTCGCGCGGCGCCGAGGAGCTGCGCCCCACCGACGTGCCGCACGCGGCGCTGGACGCGCTGGCGGCGAGCCGGGTGCGCGAGGTGCACATGGCCGCCCGACGCGGCCCCTCGCAGGCGAAGTTCACCACCAAGGAGCTGCGTGAGCTGGGCGCGCTGCCGGGCGCCGAGGCGGTGGTGGACGCCGCCGAACTGGCGCTGGACCCGGCCTGCGCGGACCCCTCGGCACTGCCCGCCGCCGTCCGCCGCAACATCGAGGTGCTGCGCGCCTGGGCGGCGCCGGACCGCGAGCCGCGGAGCGTGGAGCGCACGCTGCGGCTGCGGTTCTTCCTGCGCCCGGTGGAGATCCTGGAGCGGGACGGGCG
>NZ_JBJHPC010000611.1:0-4084 GCF_045257485.1 Streptomyces sp. YS-3
CCCCGGAGCGCCTCCGGCTCGGACAGTCCTCCTGTTGGCGCCCACGGGTAGCACGCGGCGCGCCACGCCCACAAGAGCGGGCCCGCCGCACCGGGGCCGTCGGGGCTCTTGGCCCCTCGCGTCCGCTGCCCGACACTGTGGCGATGACCCAGCGTGTGGAACTCGCGACCGTGATGGACCGGCTCGCCATCGATGAGATCGTCACCGGCTACGCGGCGGCGGTCGACGACGCCGACTGGTCCGCGTACGGGGAGCTGTTCACCCCGGACGGGCGCGCCGACTACCGCGCGGCGGGCGGGCCGGAGGGGCCGGCGGCGGAGGTCGCGGCCTGGCTCACGGAGACGATGCGGCTCTTCCCCGTCCGCCAGCACCTGATCGTCAACCGGCTGCTCACCCTCCAGGACCTCGGCGGCTACCCCGGCGACCGGGCCCGGGTGCGGGCCGACTACCTCAACCCGATGCGATTCGGCGCGCAGGAGAACGGCGGCGGCGGACCTGTGGAGCCCAACTTCTTCTCCGGCGGCCGGTACGACTTCGGGCTGCTGCGTACCGACGCGGGCTGGCGGCTGCGCGAGGTGACCGTGCACGAGAAGTGGCGGCATGTGTCGGGGGCGCTCGCGGGCCGGTGAGCGGGCGTACGGGAGCGCCGCCGGGGCAGACTCGCCGCGTGTACGGCCCGGCTGGGCGCCACCGCCCGGGTGCCGCACACTGAAGGACGCACATCAGGTGAGATGCCCGGGCGGAACCACTGCTCATGGGCGGGGCGAGGAGAGCGCGGCATGCGAGTACCGGTCGGACTGCGACACCGCCTCACGGGGCTGCGTCACCTGGTGATGGTGTCGCGGTGGTGGCGGGGAGCGGCGGCGGTGCTCGCCGGGGCGCTCCCGGCGCTGGCGTTCCCGGCGCCGGGCCTGTGGTGGTTCGCCTATGTCGCGCTCGTGCCGTGGCTGCTGCTGATCCGGTCGGCGCCCGACGGGCGGCGGGCCGCGCTCGACGGCTGGCTGGGCGGCACCGGGTTCATGCTGGCGGTGCACCACTGGCTGATGCCGAGCCTGACGGTCTTCATCGTCGTCCTGGCAGCGCTCCTCGGGCTGCTGTGGGCGCCGTGGGGCGTGCTCGCGCGCTCCCTGCTCCGCGGCCCCGGCGTGGGCGGGCCGTCACCGCGACGGGCCACGGCGGCGCTCGCGGTGCTGCCCTCGGGCTGGCTGATGGTCGAACTGGTCCGCTCCTGGCAGGGCCTGGGCGGCCCCTGGGGAATGCTCGGCTCCAGCCAGTGGCAGGTGCCGATGGCGCTGCGCCTCGCCTCGGTCGGCGGGGTGTGGCTGGTGAGCCTGCTGGTGGTCGGGGTCAACGTCGCGGTGACGGTGCTGCTCGTCTGCCGTCCGGCGCGTACGCCGGTGGTGGCCGCGGTGCTCGCGGGGGCCGTCGCCGCCGGGGCCGTGTGGGCCTGGGCACCCCGCCCGGAGAAGACCGGCCGGGCGCGGATCGCGGTCGTCCAGCCGGGTGTCATCGAGGGCCCCGACGCCCGCTTCGCCCGCAGCGAGACCCTGACCCGTTCGCTGGCGGGGCGGGACGTGGACCTGGTGGTGTGGGGCGAGAGCAGTGTCGGCTCGGACCTCACGGCAAGGCCGGACCTGGCGGCCAGGATCGCCTCGCTCTCGCGGACGGTGGGCGCGGACATCCTGGTCAACGTGGACGCCCGCCGGGCCGACCGGCCCGGCATCTTCAAGAGCTCGGTCCTGGTCGGTCCGGACGGGCCGACGGGTGACCGCTACGACAAGATGCGGCTGGTGCCGTTCGGCGAGTACATCCCGGCCCGTTCGCTGCTCGGCTGGGCCACCTCCGTCGGCAAGGCCGCGGGCGAGGACCGGCGCCGGGGCACGACGCCGGTGGTGATGACGCTGCCGGGCGGCCTGCGGATCGGCCCGCTGGTCTGCTTCGAGTCGGCGTTCCCCGACATGAGCCGCCATCTGGTGCGCGAGGGCGCCGGGCTCGTCGTCTTCCAGTCCTCGACCTCGTCGTTCCAGCACAGCTGGGCGCCCGCGCAGCACGCCTCGCTGGCCGCGCTGCGCGCCGCCGAGACGGGCCGCCCGGCCGTGCACGCCACGCTCACCGGGATCAGCGCGGTGTACGGCCCGGACGGCGAGCGGATCGGCCAGTGGCTCGGTACCGACCGCAGCACGGCCGCCGTCTACGACGTACCGCTCGCCGAGGGCAGCACCCTCTATCTGCGGTTCGGGGACTGGGCGGTGTACACGGCGCTGCTCGTGCTCGCCGCGTACGGCGTCCTCGCCGGGCGGCGCTCGTTCAGGAGGCCTGCTCCAGAGCCTCCCGTACCACCCGCTCGCACAGCTCGTGAGTCGCGAGAGCGTCCCGTGCACTGAGGAGCTTGCCCGCCCGTACGGCGTCGAGGAAGGAGTGCACGGCCTGCTCGATGCCGCGCTGGCGGGCCACCGGCACCCAGTCGCCCCGCCGGCGCACGGTCGGCTGGCCCTTGTGGTCGACGACGTCGCCCAGGTTGAACACCTGCCGCTTGGTGTCCTGCCCGGAGACCTCCAGGATCTCCTCGGTGGAGCCGTTCAGCCGGTTCATGGTGCCGATGGCGGTGAAGCCGTCGCCGGAGAGCTGGAGGACGACGTGCTCCATCAGACCCTCGCGGATCCGGGCCCGCACCACCGTGTGCTCGACCGGCCCCGGCGCCAGGAAGCGCAGGGTGTCCACGACATGGATGAAGTCGTCCAGGACCAGGGTGCGCGGGTCCTCGGGGAGCCCCACGCGGTTCTTCTGCATCAGGATCAGCTCGCGCGGGTGCTCGGCGCACTGCGCGTAGCCGGGGGCCAGACGCCGGTTGAAGCCGACGGCCAGGCTCACTCCGCGATCCTCGGCGAGCTCCACGAGGCGCTGGGAGTCAGCGAGTTCGTACGCCATCGGCTTGTCGACGTACGTCGGTACGCCCGCTTCGAGCAGCCGGGTCACGATCGCCGGGTGCACGGCGGTCGGCGCGTGCACGAAGGCCGCGTCCAGGCCCTCGGCGAGCAGCGCGTCGAGTTCGGTGTGGCGCCGCGCCAGCGGGACGTGGTGGGCGTCGGCGACCCGCGCGAGGGTGGCGGGGGTGCGGGTCTGCAGATGCAGCTCCACCCCCGGCAGGGTGGTCAGGACCGGCAGATACGCCTTCTGCGCGATGTCCCCGAGTCCGATGCAGCCGACCTTCACGAAGTCTCCTGTCGCCGTTCGGCTTTCCGCTTCCTTGGCTGGTCAGCATACGTGGACGGGAGACCGCCGGCCGGTGGCGGCGGGTGGGGCGGCGGCGATAACCCGTGGCGGTCGCGGGGGTGATCCGTGAGGATGGCCGCCATGACGACGACCGAGACGCCAGAACGCCAGGAGCCCGCCCTCGACGCCGACGAGCTGTCGATGCTCGTGGGCTGGCTGGAGTACCACCGGGAGACCCTCGCCGTGAAGTGCGCGGGCCTCACCGACGAACAGCTCAGGACCGCCTCGATGCCGCCGTCGGGGCTGACCCTGATGGGTCTGGTCCGGCACATGGCCGAGGTCGAACAGCACTGGTTCAGCAATGTCTTCGGCGGTGAGGAGGGCGCGCCGCACTACTTCACCGACGAGGACCCGGACGGCGACTTCCACGTCGGCCCCGAGGACACCTTCGAGGAGGCGCTCGCCACCTGGCGCGGCGAGATCGCCAAGTCCCGCGCCCATGCCGAGGGCCACACCCTCGACGAGCTGAGCACCGGCACCTCCCGTGGCGGTCGGCACTTCAACCTGCGCTGGATCTACACCCACATGATCGAGGAGTACGCGCGCCACAACGGCCACGCCGATCTGCTGCGCGAGGGCGTCGACGGCACCACCGGAGACTGAAGCAAAACGCCGGGGAGCCGGGCGGCGTCACCCCGCGCGGTCACTCGTGCGGACCAATCCCGGCCCGCACGCGCGCGCAACGGGCCTCGCGTCCAGCAGAGTTGAGCGGGTGCACCGAACCCGTACCGCAGTGAGGCTCCTCGTGGGGGTGGCCGCCCTGGCCGTCACCGGTTGTGTCAGCGTCGAGCACGGCCCCGCCCCGGGGCCG
>NZ_JBJHPC010000612.1:0-4050 GCF_045257485.1 Streptomyces sp. YS-3
GAACTGGGCCCCGCCGCCCGCAACGGCGAGCGCACCCCGTGCGTGGGCGAGCCGATCGACGTGGCGACCGGCGCGATGCTCATGTCGCAGACCGACCTCACCCTGCCCGCCTCCCTGCCGTTCGCCTTCGAGCGCACCCACCTCTCCTCCTACCGGGGCGGGGTGTGCTTCGGCCCCACCTGGATCTCCACCCTCGACGAATGCGTCCAGATCGACAGCGAGGGTGTCGTCTTCGCGGGCGCGGACGGTATGCGGCTGGTCTACCCGGTGCCGACGCCGGGCGAGCCGGTGCTGCCGGTCAAGGGCCCGCGCTGGCCACTGGAGTGGGACGGCAAACCGGACGGCGTCATGACCGTCACCGACCCGGCCACCGGCGTGATCCGCTCCTTCAGCACCCCGCTGAACTCCGCGACCCCCGGCATCTTCCACCTGCCCATCGACGCCTGGCAGGACCGCAACGGCGCCCGCATCGACATCGAGCGCAACGCCGGCGGCGTCCCCGAGGGCATCCGCCACTCCGGCGGCTACTACCTCGCCGTCGACTCCCACGGCCCCCGCATCACCGCCCTGCGCCTCCTCGACCACGCCCCCGACCGCTACACCGGGCAGCTCCCGCCCGACGCGGGCACCGTGGTCATGCGCTACGCCTACGACGACGCCGGCAACCTCAGCGAGGTCATCAACTCCAGCGGCAAGCCGTTGACCTTCGCCTACGACGACCAGGGCCGGATGACCCGCTGGACCGACCGCAACGGCACCTGGTTCTCCTACGTGTACGACGACCGCGGCCGGGTCGTGCGCACCGACGGTGTCGACGGCATCCTCTCCGGCACACTCACCTACGACGACACCGCCCGCACCACCACCTACACCGACTCCCTCGGACACACCTCCAGCCACCGCTACAACACCGAGGGCCTGGTCGTCGAGGAGACGGACGCCCTCGGCCACTCCACCCGCACCCAGTGGGACGAGCGCGGCGACAACCCCCTCACCAGCACCGACCCCCTCGGCCGCACCACCCGGTACACCTACGACGACCACGGCAACCTCACCGAACTCACCCTGCCCGACGGCTCGGTGGCCCGCGCCGCCTACAACCGGCTGGGCCAGGCCGTCGAGGTCGTCGAGCCGGGCGGAGCCACCTGGCGCCACACCTACGACGAACAGGGCAACCTGCTCACCACCACCGACCCGCTCGGCGCGCGGACCAGCCATGTGTACGACGAGCTGGGTCACCTGACCTCGGTCACCTACCCCCTCGGCGGCGTGCGCCGGGTCACCCCGAACACGGCGGGCATCCCCGTCGCGGTCACCGATGAACTCGGCCACACCACGACCATCCGCCGCGACGCCTTCGGCCGCCCGGTCGAGGTCACCGACCCCCTGGGCCACACCACGCGCACCACCTGGACCACCGAGGGCAAACCGGCCCGCCGCGAGCACCCCGACGGCACCACGGAGTCCTGGACCTGGGACTCCGAGGGCAACCCGCTCACCCACACCGACCAGGCCGGCCACACCACCCACCACACGCCAGGTCACTTCGACGTCCCAGCCACCCGCACCGACCCCGACGGCGCCACCTACACCTTCACCTACAACACCGAACTGCTCCTGACCCAGGTCACCAACCCCCACTCCCTCACCTGGACCTACACCTACGACGAAGCGGGCCGCCTCACCTCCGAGACCGACTTCAACGACCGCACCCTCACCTACACGCGCAACGCGGCCGGCGAGCTGACCGCATGCACCAACGGCGCCGGCGAAACCCTCCACTACACCCGCGACGCACGCGGCCGGGTGACCGAGCAGCGCGACAGCGGCGGCGAGAGCGTCACCTTCGCATACGACGAGGCCGGTGACCTGGTGCGCGCGGCCAACACGGCCACGGAAGTGACGTACGTGAGGGACGCACTGGGCCGCGTCCTGTCGGAGACGGCCGACGGCCGCACCACGACGTACGCCTACGACACCCTGGGACGGCGCACCCTGCGCACCACCCCGTCCGGCCACACGTCCCACTGGTCCTACGACGCGGCCGGCCGCCCCTTCGAACTGCGCTCCGACGCGGGCACGCTGGCCTTCGACCACGACGCGGCAGGCCAGGAGACCCGACGCCGCATCGGTGACGCGGTGACCCTGACCCAGACCTGGGACCCGGCGGGCCGCCTCGCCGCCCAGTCCCTCGCCGCCCAGTCCCCCGCCGGGCGGCCCGACGGCCCCGCCCGTCTGCTCCAGCACCGCGCCTACGCCTACCGCCCCGACGGCTACCTCGCCCAGATCCGCGAACTCATCGCCGGCACAAGGAAGTTCGACCTCGACGCAGTGGGGCGCGTCACCGGCGTCCGGGCCCACGGCTGGACCGAGACCTACGCCTACGACACAGCGGGCAACATCACCCACGCCACCGCCCCCGCCCACCCGGCGCCGGGCGAGCGCGAGTTCACCGGCACCCTCGTGAAGCGGGCGGGCCGCACCACGTACGAGCACGACGCCCAGGGCCGCCTCGTCCGCAGGACCCGCAAGCTTCTCAACGGGCAGATGCGCACCTGGACCTACACCTGGAACGCCGAGGACCGCCTCGTGTCGGCAGGCACCCCGGACGGCGACACCTGGCACTACACCTACGACCCGCTCGGCCGCCGCGTCGCCAAGGACCACCTGACCGCCGACGGCTCGCCCGCCGGGCGCACGGCCTTCACCTGGGACGGGAACCGGCTCGCCGAGCGGGAACTGCCCGACGGCCGGTTCACCACCTGGGACTACGCCCCCGACTCCCACCGGCCTCTCACCCAGACCGACCACCGCCCCCTGCTGCGCAAGCCGGGCGGATCCCTCCTCGCGGAGCTGGCCGCCGACCCCGCGGCCGACCGCACCACCGCCTTCCACGGCATCGTCACCGACCCGGTCGGCACCCCCACGGAACTGGTGGACGCGGACGGGCATGTGGCGTGGAGCCTGCGCCCTGCCCTGTGGGGCACTGCCGTGGCCCCGGCCCTGGAGCCACCGGCCGTGGAGTGCCCCCTGCGCTTCCCAGGCCAGTACGCCGACCCCGAAACCGGCCTGCACTACAACCACTTCCGCTACTACGACCCCGAAACGGCCCGCTACCTCAGCCCGGACCCGCTGGGCCTGGAGCCCGCTCCCGACCACCACGCCTACGTCCTCAACGCCACCGGCTGGATCGACCCGCTCGGCCTGGCGCCCAAGGGCCCGAAGGACCCACTGGACCTCGGCTCCGGCTACCGGGGGCGCCTCGACACATGGCAGGAGGGGACGAAGGGAACCGACTTCGAGATCCACGTATACGATAAATCCGGTCGTGAAGTCGGTATCTTCGGCAGCGACGGCTGGTTCAACAAGCACGGCACGACCGCCGCAGACGTTCAGGTTCCGCCCAGTGTGGAGAACGCCCTCAAGGGGCGGGCCGTGGACACCCTGCGCAGGACCGGCCGGGTCGGCCCCAAGGGCACCGAGGACATCTCCGGCGACAAATGGCAACGCCCTCGTCTCGCAGCAGAAGGTTGCAAATGAAATACGTCAAGGCTGCCTGGGACGACGCGTTCCAGGGATTCTTCACGGACGCCACCGCCTACCTCGCGGCGCTCCCGGAGTTCGAGGAGGCACTGCCGCCCGGCGCCCGCGCCTTCGCCCGCGACGGCGATCACTACCGCCGGAACGCGGCACGATGCGTGAAGGACCTGGAGCTTGCCGACATCCGTATCGCGACGGACAAGAGCGGCACACTCACCCTCGATTTCGCCCCGAACCAGTTCAAGCACGAGGCGGGCCTTCGTATCGCCTACACGGGCGTGGTCCGTTTCGCCATCGCCTACGACCATGAAATCGACTGGATGCGGTCCGACGCGGTACTCCTGGACGAGATCCTGCCCGCCGACGACGGCGGCTGTCTCCACGAGATCGCCCTGACGGATGCCACGGTCACGGTCCACGCCCGCGACCTCCAGGCGGTCTGGGGAGAGCCGTCCGGTACGGGGTGAGTGGGGGCCTGGCGCCGGCGCCAGGCCCCCACTCACCCCGTAC
>NZ_JBJHPC010000613.1:0-4050 GCF_045257485.1 Streptomyces sp. YS-3
GGACGACGGAGACGGGAACGGGGACGGGGAAGCGGAGTTCGTTGCGGTCGATCTTGGCGGAGAGCGCGGCGAGCGGGTCGATGCCGAGGACCTGGCAGAGCTGGAGGAGATAGGCGAGGACGTCGGCGACCTCGTCGGTCACCTGGTGGGCGCGCTCGGGGTCGTGCATGACCCGCTCGGACTGCTCGGGAGTCAGCCACTGGAAGATTTCGAGGAGTTCGGAGGCCTCGACGCTGAGGGCACAGACGAGGTTCTTGGGAGTGTGGAAGGGCTGCCAGTGGCGTACGGCCGCGAAGTCGGCCAGTCGGCGCTGGAGTCCCGCTACGTCGGGTTCGGTCACGGTTCCAGGTCTACCACTGCCACCCCCGGGACTCCGCGGGCGCATGCGGCGTCCGTGACGGTACCGGTGAGGCGGATGTGGCCGCGTCGGCACATCTCGGCGGCCAGCGCCACGAGTTCGCGCGCCTGGCGCCGGTCGAGGCCGCGGTCGAAGCCGTCGGTGAGGACGGCGAGGGTCTGCAGGGCGGAGGGGATCTCGGCGACGGTGTCGACAGCGAGCACACCGGGGCCGGTGAGCAGGACGAGGGCGAGCGCCAGGTAGCGCAGTTCGCCCTCGCCCAGGCGGGCGACGGGTGTGGGGTTCCGCTCGCCCCGGCCCACCACCGCCCGTAACGTGCCGTCGGCCAGTTCCTCGGCGGCGAGTGCGGTGACCGGGCCGGCGCAGCCCGCACGGGCCGCGGTGACCAGCCGGGCGTGCCGGATGGTGCACTCCTCGGCGGTCCGGGAGAGGATCTCGGCGAGGTTGTCGCAGCCGCGCCGCAGTCTTCCCTGGCCGGGCAGGACGGGTTCGCGCATGCGCTGCGGCTGGGGGTCGCAGGCGAAGACGGACCGCAGGGCGACCACGACCTGTTCGGCGGCGGCGAGGACCCGCAGCTGCCCTTCGGTCTTCCCGGCGACGCGCAGCGGCAGCAGGGCGGTGCCGAGCCGGTCGTCGGGGAGTGGGGCGCGGGTGACGGGGACGGTTCCGGCGGTGTGCCAGGCGGCCTGCACGGTGGAGCGGCCCGGGTCGCGCAGGGCGGTGGACAGGAGCGTGTCGCCGTCACTGGTCAAACGCTCGCCGACGACGCGGAGTTCCGGCTCGGCCTGGACGGCCAGGTCGAGTCGGACGGGCCCGATGGGTCCGTCGACGGTGCAGCCGATGCGGAATCCCCGTCGGCCCTGGGCGTCCGCCTCGGCGCGTTCGGGTACGCACCCGGCGGGGTCGGGGAACGCCGCGGCGAGGGTGGCGCCGGCGCCGAGCCGGGCCAGTGCCTCGTACGCCTGCAGGACGCTGGACTTGCCGCTGCCGCTCGGTCCCGCCAGGAAGGTGAGCGGGCCGAGCGGGAAGACCGCGCCGCGGTGCGACTTGAAGGCGGAGAGCCGCAGTTCGGTGACGGTGGGCCGGTCACAGGTTCCGTTCATGGAACGGACCGTACGAGGACAAAATCTGACGAACCGTTACGCCTCGGTCACCTTCCTACGAACGAGGGACGGCTGCCCGCAGGGCTGCCACGGCCCTACGCGTGGGGGACGACGGCCTCGGCGATTCCCTCCACCTCGGTGCCTGCGGGTGCCAGGAGGAAGACGTTGCGGTCGACGCGGTGCATTCCGCTGCCCAGACCGAAGACCACTCCGCTGCTGAAGTCCAGGATGCGCTTGGCGACTTCGGTGTCCGCGCTCGTCAGATCGAGCAGGACGGGCGTCTGCGCCATCATGTACTCGGCTACCTCGCGCGCGTCCGCGAAGACCTGGACGCGCAGCACGACGAAGCGGCGCTGCTCGACGGTCGCGTACTCGTTGGGGAGGGTGCGGTGGTCCACGCGGGAGGGCCACTCGTTGCGACTGCGCAGCGGAACCACCTGGGCGAGCCCCTCCCACTGTTCATCGGTGACGTCGTACCTGCTCACCGGACCACCTCGCCCCTGTGCTGTATCTGCATCCGGCCATGATGACGCCGCTCACCCGTTCAGCCCAACTCCGACACGGCTCTGAGCTGTGAAGTTGTCCGGACCGGGGCGTACTAACGTGCGGTGGCCAAGTCCACGGCGTCGGCCACGCGGGCGAAGAACCGGGCCTGGGCCGGTGCGCTGCACGGCGCTTCGGGGTTCCAGGGCAGCACGCGCGCGCGGTCCTCGATGGCCTGCCAGTGGGGGTCGGAGCGCAGCCGCTCCACGGGGGTGGCGTTCACCCGTACGTCGCACAGCAGGATCTCGGCGGGCAGGGCGGCGGTCTCCTTCCAGGTGAGCGTGGTCCAGTTCGTGCCGCTCGCGGCGGGCGGCTCCACCAGGTGCACGCCGTGTTCGGTCAGGGCGCGCAGCTCCGGCCAGGCATGGGGGCGGGCCACATAGACCTGGTCGGTTCCGGCGGGCGAGAGGGCGAGTACGCGGGGGCCGCCCGCGGGCTCCGTCGCCGCGCGCGTGGCGGCCGTCACCGCGCGCAGTCGGCGCTGGGCCGCTTCCAGGAGGCGGGCGTCGTCCTCGCGGCGGCGGTCGCCGCCCAGGGTGCGCGCCAGGTCGGCGAAGCGGTTCCTGATCTCCGCCAGTGAACGGGAGTGTCCGATGTCGATGACGACCACCGGAACGTGTTCCTCCAGGTGTTTGGCCGTCTCGGGGTCGAGGCCGTAGACCTGACCACCTCCGTAGCTGACTGCCACGACGAGGTCGGGTGTGCCCTGGAGCAGTGCGTCGAGGTCGAGGGTGGCGCCCGCGCCCAGGTAGCGCAGGCGGTTCAGGGGCAGTCCGCCCGCTTTGGCGTGGTCGGGGGCGGCCCCGTCGTGGAAGGAGCCGAAGACGGCTCCGGGGCCGACGCCGTGGTCCCAGAGCGTGGCTCCGGCCTGGATGTAAGCGGTCACCCGCGAGGGCACCCGCGCCGCCGTCGCCGTCTGCCCGCGGTCGTCCGAGAACTGCCAGACCGGCTTGTCCATGAGGTCACACGCCCCCTGTAGGTCGCTGTGCGCCAGCGTCGGGCCACGCTACGCCCGAGTCGTCCCGCCCCGCCAGGATCCGTGACCGCTTACCTCCCCGGCGCCCAGGCCAGTCACCCGCTCGGACCGCTCCCGTCGTCCGCGCCCCGGCGCGCGGAAGCACTCGGCGCGCGGGGTGGCGTACGCCTGACTAGCGTGGCAGAGGGGCCGTCGTCACACAGGAGAGAGCACAGTCATGGCCGCAGAACCAGAGGGCACTCCGTGCTGGGTCGATGCGATGTTCGCCGATGTCGAGGGAGCGAAGAGCTTCTACGGTGACGTACTGGGCTGGACGTTCGGCGAGGCGGCGTCGCAGTACGGCGACTACACCCAGGCGTACGCGAACGGCAAGGCGGTGGCGGCCGTCGTGCCGCCGATGCCCGGCCAGGAGGGGCAGTCGGCGTGGTGCCTCTACCTCGCGTCGCCCGATGTCGCCGCCACCGCGAAGAAGATCAAGGACAACGGCGGTGAGGTGCTGATGGAGCCGATGCAGGTCGGCGGCTTCGGGTCGTTGGCGATCGCCCGGGAGCCCAGCGGCGCGGTCTTCGGCGTGTGGCAGGCGGGCAGCCACGAGGGCTTCGAGGCCAAGGCGGTGCCCGGCGCGTACTGCTGGGCCGAGTTCTTCACCCGCGACCCGGCGAAGCTCGACACGTTCCTGCCCGCGGTGTTTCCGTACGGCGCCAAGCAGATGCAGGACGACGCGGCGGACTTCCGGGTCTTCAGCGTGGGTGACGAGATGGCCCTGGGCCGGATGAGGATGACGGACGATTTCCCGCCCGAGATCCCGTCGTACGTGAACGTGTACTTCACGGTCCCCGACTGCGACAGCACGGTGGCGAAGGCGACCAAGCGGGGCGGGGTGCTGCGGTTCGGTCCTGTGGACACGCCCTTCGGCAGGTTCGCGGCGCTCAGCGACCCGCAGGGGGCCGCGTTCTCGGTGATCGACCTCCAGAAGAAGGAGGGCGAGATGCCGCGGATGGCCGACGTGTAACAGCCGTCGCGCCCCCGGGACGGGCGGGCAACGCGCGTGTGCCCGCCCCCTTGTCCCC
>NZ_JBJHPC010000614.1:0-4048 GCF_045257485.1 Streptomyces sp. YS-3
GACGAGGGCGCGGTGCCCGGGTGCGCCGCCCGGCACGGGCGCCGCGGTGCCGGGCGGCGCACCCGCGCACCCCGCCCTCGTCCCCGCGCCCCGCYCCGGCGGCGCCCCGGCCGCGTACGGCGGGAGAGCGGACGGCGACGGCTATCTGCGCCCGCTCGACGCGCCCGCCACCGCGCTGGCGCTGCCGGTGCCGCACGTGGACCCGGGCGACCCCAACGCGGGCTTCCTGGCGGGTCTGATGGGCGCCGCGCCCGCCGAGCTGATCGCCGCGCTGCGCACCGCGCCCGCCAACTCGGTGGAGAAGCGGCTGCGCGAGCTGCGCGCCCGGCTCGACCTCGGCGAACTCCTCTCGGCGGCCCGGGGCCTGGAATCCCTGGAGGCCGACCACCCCGACGACTGGCGGGTCGTCTGGTACCGGGGCGTGGCCTCGCTGGTCTCCGGCGACCACGAGAACGCCGCGCTCTCCTTCGACGCCGTCTACGACGCGTTCCCGGGCGAGCCCACGCCCAAGCTGGCGCTGGGAGTGTGCGCGGAGGTGCTGGGCCAGCTCGACAACGCCGCCGAGTACTACCGGCTGGTGTGGACGACGGACCCGAGTTATGTGAGCGCCGCCTTCGGCCTGGCCCGGGTCCAACTGGCCGCAGGCGAACGCGAGGCGGCCGTGGCCACCCTGGAGTCGGTGCCGGAGGCCTCCATCCACTACACGGCGGCCCGGGTCGCCGCCGTCCGGGCGAGGCTGCGCCGGCGCGCCCCGGACGACGCGCTGCTGGCCGATCTGCGGGCCGCGGCGGACCAGGTGGAGGCGCTCCAGCAGCTGGGCCTGGACGCGGTGCGCCGCGAGCGGCTGGCCACCGAGGTCCTCGGTACCGCGCTCGACTGGGTACTCTCCGGAAGCCGGGGCGCCCCCGGTGAGGGCGGGCGGCCCGGCGGCGGCCCGGGCGGCGGGGCCATACTTCTCGGCAGCGAGCTGGACGAACGAGGCCTGCGCTTCGGCCTGGAGCGTTCGTACCGGGTGCTCGCCCGGCTCGCCGGCAGCGGCGAGGAGCGGATCGAACTGGTGGAGCGGGCCAACCGCTTCCGCCCCCGGACGTGGGTGTGATTGATGGCGCAGATGCACCAGCCGGCAACCGGGACGTGCCCCGGCTGCCACGAGCCGCTGGAGTCGGGCGACCGGTACTGCGGGGCCTGCGGGTACGACCTGTCGGCCACGCCCGTGGCCGCGGCGGACAGCCCGACGGTGGTCCTGGGCAGCCCCGTGGCGGGTGAGGCGTGGCCGGCCGCCCGTGCGGCGGAGGGCGCGGCGGCGGCCCCGGTGCTCCTGCCCACCGATCTGCCCGGCACCGACTCGGGCGGCTCCCCGCTGCCCGGGAACGTCCGGCACGACGGGCCCGGCGGCGAACCCGAGCCCGACCCCCGGCCCGACGAGTACCCGCTGCCCGCGCCGGACCCCCGTACGGCCGACCCGTCCGCCCTCGGCGACCGGGCCACCCACGTCAGCACGCCCATGAAGGTCTGTGTGGCGTGCCGGGCCGGGCGGGTCGACGGCGACGGGTACTGCGAGAACTGCGGGCACGCCCAGCCGCGCGAGCGCGACCACATGGAGCAGGAGCTCGGCCCGGTGGCGGCGGTCAGCGACCGGGGTCTGCGCCACCACCGCAACGAGGACGCGTTCGCGGTGTCCACCACCGCGCTGCCCGACGGCTCGCCCGCCGTCGTCGCGATCGTCTGCGACGGCGTCTCCTCCGCGACCCGCCCCGACGAGGCCTCGGCGGCGGCGGCGGCCCGCGCCAACGAGTCGCTGCTCCAGGCGCTGCCCCAGGGCACACACCCCCAGCAGGCCATGCACGAGGCGATCGTGGCCGCCGCCGAGGCGGTCAACTCACTGGCCGACCAGGCCGCTTCGGCGCCGGAGCAGGACCCCCAGCGCCATCAGAACGCACCGGCCTGCACCCTGGTCGGCGCCATCGCCGCGGGCGGCCTGCTGGTGGTCGGCTGGGTCGGCGACAGCCGCGCCTACTGGGTGCCCGACGACCGTACGACCCCGCCCGCCCGGCTCACCGAGGACGACTCCTGGGCCGCGCAGATGGTGGCGGCGGGCCTGATGAGCGAGGCCGACGCGTACGCGGACGAGCGGGCGCACGCCATCACGGGCTGGCTGGGCGCCGACGCCTACGAACTGGAGCCGCACACCGCCGCGTTCAAGCCGGACCGCTCCGGTGTGGTCGTGGTCTGCACCGACGGGCTGTGGAACTACGCGGAGGGCGCCGAGGAGATGGCCGGGGCCGTGCCCGCGGACGCCGCCGAACGGCCGCTGCACAGCGCCCAGGTGCTGGTCGGCCACGCCCTGGACGGCGGCGGCCACGACAACGTAACAGTGGCCGTCGTGCCGTTCGCGGTCCCCCGGCCGGGGGCAGGATCCGCCTACAACTAGGCCGTGGCACCTGTTTTCCCCGCATTCTCGTCTCTTCAGGCCCAGAAGCCTCAAGGAGCCCAGCAGATGGCCAACTTCTCCAAGCCGCACGCGCCCCGGTTCTCCGTCGACGTCTACCAGAACGAGTACCTGCCGGAGGGCGGCCGTGAGGTCAACGCGATCGTCACCGTGACGTCGACGGGCGGCCGGACCGTGGGCGGGGCGGCCCTGGCCGGGGCCGGGCTCTCGCCCTCGGCCCTGCCGGGGCAGGCGCCCGGCGCCGCCGTGGTGATCATGGTCGACTGCTCGGGTTCGATGGACTACCCGCCGACGAAGATGCGCAACGCGCGCGACGCCACGGCCGCCGCGATCGACACCCTGCGCGACGGCGTGAGCTTCGCGGTGGTCGCGGGCACCCACCAGGCCAAGGAGGTCTACCCGGGCAACGGCCGCCTGGCCGTCGCCGGCCCGGACACCCGCGCCCAGGCCAAGGAGGCGCTGCGCGGGCTGAGCGCGGGCGGCGGCACCGCCATCGGCACCTGGCTGCGGCTCGCCGACCGGCTGCTGAACTCGGCGGACACACCGATCCGGCACGGCATCCTGCTCACCGACGGCCGCAACGAACACGAGTCGCCGGCCGTTCTGCAGGCCGCGCTGGACGCCTGCGCGGGCCGCTTCACCTGCGACGCGCGCGGGGTCGGCACCGACTGGGAGGTCAAGGAGGTCACGGGGATCGCCTCCGCGCTGCTCGGCACCGCCGACATCGTGGCCGACCCCTCGGGCCTGGCCGCGGACTTCACGCGGATGATGGAGAACGCGATGGGCAAGGAGGTCGCGGACGTCGCGCTGCGGCTGTGGACGCCGGTCGGTGTGGAGATCCGGTACGTCAAGCAGGTCGCGCCCGCCGTCGAGGACCTGACCGGCCGCCGGACCGAGGCGGGGCCGCGCGCCGGGGACTACCCGACGGGCTCGTGGGGCGACGAGTCGCGCGACTACCACGTGTGCGTGCGGGTCCCCGAGGCCGGAATCGGGCAGGAGATGCTCGCCGCCCGGGTCTCGCTGATCCTGCCCGACCCGGCGGGCGGCACCCCGCAGACCCTGTCGCAGGGGCTGGTCCGGGCGGTGTGGACCGAGGACATGGCCGCGTCCACCGCGATCAACCCCCAGGTCGCCCACTACACGGGTCAGGCCGAACTGGCACAGGTCATCCAACAGGGCCTGGATGCCCGCAAGTCGGGCGATATCGACGGCGCCACCGCCAAGCTCGGCCGGGCCGTCCAGCTCGCCGCGGCCTCCGGGAACGCCGATACGGCGAAGCTGCTCGCGAAGGTGGTGGACGTCGTCGACGAGGCGACGGGTACTGTGCGACTGAAGGCGAAGGTCGCGGAGGCGGACGAGATGACTCTCGAAACCCGCTCGACGAAGACCGTACGCGTGAAGAAGTGACGACGGGAACGACCCGGGCACCGGCCCGGGAGCGCGCCGCACCGGGCGGTGCGCGGTAGCGAGACCACGTGAGTGCCTCGGCCCGAGGGGCCGGACGAGGAGAGGGGGAAGCGACTCCATGCCGACCTGCCCGAACGGACACCAGTCGGGTTCCGACGACTGGTGCGAGGTCTGCGGCCATCGCATGGGCGC
>NZ_JBJHPC010000615.1:0-4047 GCF_045257485.1 Streptomyces sp. YS-3
GTCCCCGTCCCCGCACGCAGATAGGCCCCCAGCCTGGCGATCGCCGACGGGTTGCGGGGGCTCTCGACCAGGTCCGCGTAGTCGAGGACGAAGATACGCCGGTGCTTGACGGCGGCGACGTTGCGCAGGGGGGCGTAGGACAGCAGGAACTTCTTCTTCTCCTCGGCGCTCACATCGCCGTAGTCGCAGATGACGATGGTGTCCGGGTTCCGCTCGACGACGCTCTCCCAGCCCACGGTGGTCCAGGAGTCGGCCACGTCGTGCATGACGTTCACACCGCCCGCCTCGGTGATGATCTGCTCCGGCGCGGCATAGCGGCCGGAGGTGAACGGCGTGCTCCGGCCGCTGTCGTAGAGGAAGACCGAGGGCCGGTCGGCGCCCTTGGGTGCCCGCGCCCGGACCTCCGCGATCTGCTTCTTGAAGTCGCGGACCAGCGCGGCGGCGCGCTCCTCGACGCCGAAGAGCCTGCCGAGGTTGGTGAGGTCGGTGTAGAGGGCGTCGAGCGGCGGCATGATGCCGCGTGAGGACGCCGTACGGCCGTTGTGGCACGACTCGGTCAGGATGTACGTGGGGATGCCGAGCTTCTTCAGGGCTTCGGGCGTGAAACCGCCGTCCTCACGGAAGCCGTAGTTCCATCCGGCGAAGACGAGGTCGGCGCGGGCGTCGAGGGCGTTCTCCTTGGTGAGCTGGTCCCTGGACAGCCACTTCACCTTGTCGTAGCCGCCCTTCCACGGCAGTTCGCTTACCTTCCCCCTGTCGTCGGGCATGGCGAATCCGGCCATGCGGTCTTCGAGGCCGAGGGCGAACATCAGCTCGGTGATGCCGACATCGTTGGTGACGACACGTTCGGGGACCTTGTCGTACGTCATGCGACGGCCGCAGTTGGTCAGGGTGATCGCCGAGGAGCCGGTGTCCCCGGAGGACTCGACCGTGGCGCCGCAGCCGGTGGCGGT
This sequence comes from Streptomyces sp. YS-3, assembly GCF_045257485.1. Lineage (NCBI taxonomy): Bacteria > Bacillati > Actinomycetota > Actinomycetes > Kitasatosporales > Streptomycetaceae > Streptomyces > Streptomyces sp. YS-3. The sequence continues at coordinate 954 of NZ_JBJHPC010000615.1, forward strand.
CGCGGCGAGACAGACAACGGCGGCGAGCAGCTTGCGCATGGGCGTCCTCATGGGGTGGTGGGGGTGGGCAGGTCGAACAGGAGCTGCACGGCGCCTGTCCCGGGGTGGTGTACGCGGTGGGCGCGGACGCCGAACACCGCCTTGAGCAGGGCGGGCCGCAGTACGTCGTGCGGTGGCCCGCTGGAGACGATCCGGCCGCCGTCGATGACGTACAGGACGTCGCAGTGGGCGGCGGCGAGGTTGAGGTCGTGCAGGGCGGCGAGCACGGTAAGGCCGCTGTCGCGGACCCGGGAGAGGAGGTCCAGTTGATGGGCGATGTCAAGGTGGTTGGTGGGTTCGTCGAGGACCAGGACCCTTGGCTGCTGGGCCAGCGCCCGGGCGATGAGGACGCGTTGCCTCTCCCCGCCGGAGAGGCCGAGGACGCCGCGGTCGGCGAGGTGGGCGACGCCCGTGCGTGCCATCGCGCGGGCGCAGATCTCCCGGTCGGACGTGGCCGTGCGGTCGCGGTGGGGCAGCCGGCCCATGGCGACCACCTCGGCGACGGTGAAGTCGAACTGGGCGGCGGAGTCCTGCGGCAGCGCGGCCAGGACCCGGGCGGCGGCCCGCGGGTCCATGGTGTGCAGGTCGTCGCCGTCGAGCCGGACCGCGCCACCGGCCGGGCGCAGGCCCCGGTACACGCAGCGCAGCAGGGTCGACTTGCCGCTGCCGTTGGGGCCGACCAGTCCCACGAACGCCCCGCTGTCCACGGTGAGGCGGATGTCCTCGACCAGTCGGGTGCCGGAGGCCTCGATCGTCACCTCGTCGATGTCGAGCCGCATGGTCAGCGACCTCCGAACGCGTAGCCGCCGCGCCGCATCAGCAGCAGGAACGCGGGCACCCCGACCACCGCGGTGATCACACCGACCGGCAGTTCGGCCGGGGCGAGCAGCAGCCGGGACAGCACGTCCGCCCACACCAGGAGCACCGCCCCGGCGAGCGGCGCCACGGCCAGCACCCGCCGGTGGTCGGCTCCGACGAGCATCCGTGCGACATGCGGCACCATCAGGCCGACGAACCCGATGGCCCCGCTGACCGCGACGACGGTGCCGGTGACGGCCGCCGTCACGAGGAACAACTCCCGGCGCAGCACGGCCGGTTGCACACCCAGGGCGGAGGCGGTCTCGTCGCCCATGGCGAGTGCGTTGAGCGCCTCGGCGCGCCACCGCAGCCAGCCCCATCCGGCGGCCACCGTCACCGCGGCGAGCGGCACCTGCGCCCAGGTGGCGCCGCCCAGGCTGCCCAGCAGCCACATCATCGCCGACCTGGCCGCCTCGCCCCGGGCCGCGCCGAACACCATCACGGTGGTGAGGGCCTGGAAGCCGTAGGCCAGTGCCGTGCCGGTCAGGATGAGCCGCAGCGGTGTCAGCCCGTGCGGCGAGCGGGCCACGGCGTACACCAGGGCCATGGCCGCGAGTGCCGAGGCGAACGCCGACACCGACAGCGCCCACACCCCGAGTCCCGCGAACGCCCCCAGCAGGATGACGGCGTTGGCGCCCACCGCCGCGCCCGAGGAGATGCCGAGGACGAACGGGTCGGCCAGCGCGTTGCGGACCATCGCCTGCACGGCGACACCGACGGACGCGAGGCCCGCCCCGACCACCGCGCCGAGCAGGACCCGGGGCAGTCGGATCTCCCAGACGATGGTGTACGAGGCGGCGTCGCCCGCGTGCACGGTCGCGCCGGTGAGCCCGGCCCACAGGAAGCGGGGCACGTTCGGCCAGCCGACCCCGGCCGCTCCGAGTCCGACGCCGCCCACCAGGGACAGCAGGAGTAACAGCCCCAGGGCCAGGCCGAGTGGCAGCACGGGTATCCGGCTGGGGACTGTGCGTCGGTGCACGGGAGGGGCCGTCCTTCGTAGGGGCCGCCTGCTGGACATCGCGCAGGAGACGGCCCGTACGGCCGTACCGACCGCGCGGGTCCCCCCGGCTCGCAGTCCACGGCGAGCAGTCAACGGGTCGCTGGCCCTCCGCGGGCGATCGGGCTCACGCGGCGGACCATGGGTCGCCGCGCACACCGTTGCGGGTCAGCGCCGGACTCTCACCGGACTTCCCCCGCGGGAGGCAAGGGGAGCCTAACAAACCGTGTCCGTGACGTGCGGCGGCGCCGGGCCTCGTACAGCCCATCGTGGCTTGCCGACGGTCGTGGCGGGTGTTGAGGTCGGACCCATGGGCAGTGAGGGCGACGCGGCCGACGGGCGCAGGCGCAGGGTGACCGGGCAGAAGGTCTTCGCCAGCGACTTCCGCCCGGTGGACCTGGCCGCCCTGGGGTGGCCGGCGGACTGTCTGCACGCCCTGCTGCTGCGCAGCCGGCACGTGGACCGGCCCTTCACCGGCGTGGACTTCGGGGAACTGCCCGTGGAGCTGCGGCCCGACGTGGTGGTCACCGCCGCGGACCTCCCCCAGCCCCCGTACAGCAACCGCGTGTCCGCCGACGACGTCCAGGCGCTGCTGCCGACGGGTGAGCGGGCGGACTACATCGGTCAGCCGGTGGCCGTGGTGGTCTACGGCGACTTCGTACGGTTCCGCCGCGCGGCCCAGGAGCTGCGCGAAGGCGCGGCACCGGTGACCTACGGTCCCGCGCCCACGGGAGGCGAGCCGCCGCCCGATGAGGAGCAGCAGATCACCGAGGACCTGGAGGCGTGGACGCGGCGGGAGTTCACCGGCGCGCAGCGCCAGGCGCACTATCTGCTCGACGCGACCGTCCCCGGCGGCTACTCCCACTGGAACAAGGGCCGGGTCGCCTACGACGCCGCGCAACGGACGTTCGTCAGGAACGGGCAGCCCGACGCCGACGCGGAGCAGCTGTTCCTGGCGGTCGAGGACGACATGGCCTCGCCCGGGGCGCTGCGGGCCGTCACCACGACGTTCACCCAGCAGATCGATCCGGCGTTCCTGGAGCCGGAAGCCGGACTGGCCTGGCTGGACCGCTCCTCCGGCACGCTGCACCTGGTGCTGGGTACGCAGTCGCCGCACGGCGACGTGCCGGACATCCAGACGCTGCTGGGCCACGCCCACCCGACGGTGCGTTCCGTGCGGCTGTGGTCGAAGGACTGCGG
>NZ_JBJHPC010000616.1:0-4044 GCF_045257485.1 Streptomyces sp. YS-3
ACCCAAACGCGATAGATCGCGACTAGGGGTTCGCGGCCGGGGCCGGGCGCTGACGCGCCGACTGTCGCGAACCCCTAGTCGCGATCTATCGCGTTTGGGTACGCTGGCCGCGTGGACGAATCCGTGGACCTAGAGAAGCACGCCAAGCCGCAGCCCCCGGAGCCCGCGCCCCTGCGCGCCTCCGACGCCGACCGCGACCGGGTCGCCGACATCCTGCGCGAGGCGCTCGCGGAGGGCCGGCTGGACGCGGAGGAGCACGCCGAGCGCATCGACAGCGTCTACCGCGCCAAGACGGTGGGCGAACTGGAGCCGCTCGTACGGGATCTGCCCGCGCCCGCCGACGGCGCGCACCGGTTCGGCGCGCCCTCCACCGCCTCCTCCGCGCCCGCGTATGCGACCGCACACGCTCCGGACGAGGCCACCGGTCCGGTCGCCGCCGAGAACCTGGTCGCCGTCTTCTCCAGCTCGACCCGCAAGGGCCGCTGGCGCGTCGGCCGCCGCACCAACGCCTTCGCGCTCTTCGGCAGCGTCGAGATCGATCTCACCGAGGCCTACTTCGAACAGCGGCTTTCCGTCATCAACGCCACCTCGGTCTTCGGCAACGTGGAGGTCCGGGTCCCCGAGAACCTGACCCTGCGCGGCAGCGGAACGGGCTTTTTCGGCAACTTCGAAGTGGAGACGCTGGAGGCCGAACACCCCGAGGCGCCGGTGGTCGTCGTCAATGGCTACTCGGTATTCGGCAACATCGAGGCCAAGCCCAAGCGCGGCAAGCGGATCGCCGACCTCCACGGCCGCCTGCGCAAACGCCTCGACTCCTGACGCGTCGCGACCGCACACTTTTGGTCAGTGGCGCACGTTCGCACTTCCGGACAACGGAACTCAGTGCATAGGCACGCGTACAGCGGGTAGGGACCATCGCATCGTCGCTCGCTCGCGAAGCCGTCGTCAGCCGTCGTCAGGAGTTGGCCGTGCTGCATCCGCCGCATCAGTCCCTGCAGGTCGCCGTCGCCGTCCCGCCGCAGCGCGGCCCCGCTCGGGAGGACCAGGCGGGCCCGTGGCACACGGAGGCGGTCTGCCGCCGGGACGAGGCGGGGCTGTTCTTCGCCCCCTCCAAGGAACCGACGGCCGCGCGCCTGTCGCGCGAGGAGGCCGCCAAGCGCGTCTGTGCCCGCTGCCCGGTCATGGTCGAGTGCCGTGAGCACGCCCTGCTGATGCCCGAGCCGTACGGGGTGTGGGGCGGTTTGACGGCGGCCGAGCGGCGTGTGGTGCTGGCCCGCCGACGCCGGCGCGAGGTCGAGCTCAAGAAGGCGGCGTCCGCCGCCTGACGCGCGCGTACGTACGCGAAGGGGCGCCCCCGTCCGCACAACGGGGGCGCCCCTTCACGTACGTACGCGACCAAAAGGCCCGGTCCCCACCGCGGGGCTGGGCCAGGCCCTGCCGCGGGCCCGGCCCGGCCGCCGGAGCGGCCCTACTTCGCCCGGTCGAAGTCGATCTGGCTGTAGGCGCGCAGCTTCGAGAGGCGGTGGGTGGAGTCGATCTGGCGGATCGTGCCCGACTTCGAGCGCATGACCAGCGACTGGGTGGTGGCGGTCTCGCCCCGGTAGCGCACGCCGCGCAGCAGCTCGCCGTCGGTGATGCCGGTGGCGACGAAGAAGACGTTGTCGCCGGAGACCAGGTCGTTGGTCGACAGCACACGGTCGAGGTCGTGCCCGGCGTCCAGCGCCCGCTGCCGCTCGGCGTCGTCCTTGGGCCAGAGCTTGCCCTGGATGGTGCCGCCGAGGCACTTGATGGCGCAGGCGGAGATGATGCCCTCGGGCGTACCGCCGATGCCCATCAGCAGGTCCACGCCGGTGCCCTCGCGCACGGCCATGATCGAGCCGGCCACGTCCCCGTCGGAGATGAACTTGATCCGGGCGCCCGTCTCGCGGATCTCCTTGACGATGCCCTCGTGGCGGGGCCGGTCGAGGATGACGACGGTGACGTCCTCGGGCGAGGAGTTCTTGGCCTTGGCGACGCGGCGGATGTTCACCGAGACGGGGGCGTTGATGTCGACGAAGTCGGCGGCCTCGGGGCCGGTGACGAGCTTGTCCATGTAGAAGACGGCCGACGGGTCGAACATGGTGCCGCGGTCGGCGGCGGCCAGGACGGCGATGGCGTTCGGCATGCCCTTGGCGTTGAGCGTGGTGCCGTCGATCGGGTCGACGGCGATGTCGACCTCGGGGCCGGTGCCGTCGCCGATGCGCTCGCCGTTGTAGAGCATCGGGGCCTCGTCCTTCTCGCCCTCCCCGATGACGACGATGCCGTTCATGGAGACGGTGGAGACGAGGGTGCGCATGGCGTTGACCGCGGCGCCGTCGGCGCCGATCTTGTCGCCGCGCCCGACCCAGCGGCCGGCGGCCATGGCGGCGGCCTCGGTGACCCGGACCAGTTCCAGGGCGAGGTTGCGGTCGGGAGCCTCGGGCGAGACCTCGAGTTGGGGCGGCAAGTTGTGCTCGGTCATCGGAGCGCACCTTTCTGTACGGCGACGGCCGGGAAAAAAAGAGGGTGCCTGGACTCTATCGTCACGTCGACAAAATGAGCAGTGGGGGCCACGTATGAGCAGCGACATGACCTGAGACCATGGGTGCGTGGCAGGAACACGTGGCAAGCAGAGTGTGCGGAACATGCTGCAGTCGTTGGCGGTGATCGGTATCGCCGTGGCTGTGATCTACATGTTCGTCCCGCACGACGGGAAGAAGGATCCGGTCAAGGCGGTCGACTACCGGGTCGAGCTCCTGACGGTCCGGCGCGCCGCGCCGTACCCGGTGGCGGCGCCGGTCGGGCTGCCCGACCAGGACAAGTGGAAGGCGACCTCGGTCACCTATGACGGCCAGGCCGACAACGCCTGGCACCTGGGCTTCCTGGACCCGGACAAGGAGTACGTGGCGATCGAGCAGTCCTCGGCGCCCGACCACGACAAGTTCGTGAAGTCCGTCGCCAAGAAGGCGGCGAAGACCGAGCACACCCAGCGGATCGCGGGCGCGACCTGGCGCCGCTGGGAGGGTCCGAAGTACGACGCGCTCGTCCGCGAGGACAAGGGCTCCACGACCGTGGTGACCGGCACGGCGGGCTTCGCCCAGCTGGAGCGGATGGCGGCGGCGCTGGAGCTGAAGAAGGCCTAGGCCTGACGGTCCCGGCCTGACGGTCCCGGTACGGCGAAGGCCGCCGCACCCCGAGCGGGGGGTGCGGCGGCCTTCGCGTGGTTGGCCCCGGCTCAGACGGTGGTGACGACCTCGTCGTACGCCAGGCGCGGGCTGCGCGGGTACGAGGCGCCCTCGCCCGGCTTGCCGATGTTGACGACCATCAGCGGGGTGTGGTCGCCGTCCAGGAACTCCTTCTGGAGCCCGGCGGCGTCGAAGCCGGTCATCGGGCCGGCCGCGAGCCCGGCGGCGCGGACGCCGACGATGAAGTACGCGGCCTGGAGCGCGGCGTTCAGAACGGCGGCGCTCTCACGGACCGGGCGCTCGCTGAAGAACGCGTCCGCGGCCTGCGGGAAGGCCGGGAAGAGCTTGGGCAGCTCCTCGTGGAACTCGTTGTCGGCGGCGAGGATGGCGACCAGCGGGGCGGTGGCGGTCTTGGCCCGGTTGCCCTCGGACATGTGCGCCACCAGCCGCTCACGCGCCTCGGCGGAACGCACGAGCACGATCCGCAGCGGGGTCTGGTTGAACGCGGTGGGCCCGAACTTGACCAGGTCGTAGATCGCCTGCACCTGCTCCTCGCTCACCGGCTCGTCGGTGAACGTGTTGGCGGTACGGGCCTCGCGGAAGAGGAGGTCCTGGGCGGCGGAGTCAAGAACGAGAGACATAACGAACCTTCCGGACTTACGGGGATTCCGCTTGTGGGGATCAAGCGGTGACGTCACCGTACGACGGAGTTAGGTTAAGTTTCAACTAAACGGGGGGTGGGGTGACTGGCCTCACAAGGGGGGTGGTTTTCGGCCAGGTGTACGGGTGCGGGTGATCTGTGGATGGCCGAAGAACACGCCCCTTGTGAGGCCAGTCACCC
>NZ_JBJHPC010000617.1:0-4020 GCF_045257485.1 Streptomyces sp. YS-3
GGAGGAGCCGGCGGGGGCGTCCGGGGACGCGGCTGGGAGTTCGGGTATCTCTGGCATCAACCATCGAGCCTAAGCTCCACCACCCACGACGCCCACCGGCTTTTTGACCCGGGACCGAGGTCGTACCCGGTATCAACCGATCGGTTGACGCGCGGTCGAGCGCGTTGGGCGATGTGGCCGGTCCCCGCGCCGGGCGACGCTTTCCCCATGCCCATCATCGAAGTCAGCGCACTGCGCAAGACGTACGGCCGCGCCACCGCCGTCGACGGCGTCACCTTCGCCGTCGAGGAGGGCGAGATCTTCGGCGTCCTCGGCCCCAACGGCGCGGGCAAGACCACGACCGTGGAGTGCGTCGAGGGCCTGCGCGTCCCGGACGGCGGTACGGTCCGGGTCGCCGGGTTCGACCCCGTCGCCGACCGCGCCGAGGTCACCCGCGTCCTCGGCGCCCAGCTCCAGGAGGGCGAGCTCCAGCCCAAGCTCACCGTCCGCGAGGCGCTCGACCTGTACGCCGCGTTCTACCCGGCACCGGCCGACTGGCGCCCGCTGGCCGAACGCCTGGGCCTCGGCGACCGGTTGGGGGTGCGGTTCGCCAAGCTCTCCGGTGGCCAGAAGCAGCGCCTGTTCATCGCGCTGGCGCTCATCGGCCGGCCCCGGGTGGTCGTGCTGGACGAGCTGACCACGGGCCTCGACCCGCACGCCCGCCGCGACACCTGGGAGCTCATCGAGGACATCCGCCGCGGCGGGGTCACCGTCCTGCTGGTCACCCACTTCATGGAGGAGGCCCAGCGCCTCTGCGACCGGATCGCGGTCATCGACAGGGGCCGGGTGGTCGCCCTGGACACCCCGTCCGGGCTGATCGGCCGGGCGGGCGGCGCCACGGCCGTCTCGTTCACCCCCTCCGCCCCGCTCGACGAGGACCTGCTCCGTGCGCTGCCCCCCGTCTCCGGCGTGGAGCGTGAGGGCGCGCGGATCACCGTCCACGGGAGCGACGACACGGTCAACGCGGTGCTGACACTGCTGGCCCGCCACCGGATCACCGCCCACCAGCTCCGGGTCACCGAGGCGACGCTGGACGACGCGTTCCTGGGCCTGACCACGAGCACCGAGAACGCCGACGCCCCGCACCGAAAGGCCGGTTGAGCCATGTCGATCACCACACCCGCCGCCGCGACCGCCTCCCCCTCCCCGGCCGCCGCCGTCCTGCGGGCCGAACTGCGCCTCTTCCGCCGCGAACCCGCCGGCCTCTTCTGGATCATGGCGTTCCCCACCCTGCTCCTCGTCGTGCTCGGCTCCATCCCCTCCTTCCGCGAACCCTCCGACTCGCTGGGCGGGCTGCGGACCGTGGACCTCTACGTACCGGTGAGCGTGCTCCTCGCGATGGTGATGGCCGGACTCCAGGCGATGCCGCCGGTGCTCACCGGCTACCGCGAACGCGGGATCCTGCGCCGGATGTCCACCACGCCCGTCCGGCCCGCCGCGCTGCTCTCCAGCCAGATGGCGCTGCACGGCGCCGCCGCGCTGGTGTCGGTCCTGCTCTCGATCGCGGTGGGCCGGCTCGCCTTCGGCGTACCGCTGCCGCGCCAGGCGTTCGGATACCTGCTCGCGCTCGCCCTGTCGGTGGTGGCGGCGCTCTCCCTGGGCGCCCTGGTCTCGGCGCTGTCCCGGACCGCGAAGACCGCCAACTCCGCCGGTGCCGCGCTGTTCTTCCCGATGATGTTCACCGCCGGGCTGTGGCTGCCGGTGCGGGCCATGCCGCATCTGCTCGCCCGGGTCGTGGAGTGCCTCCCCTTCGGGGCGGCGGCCCAGGCGCTGACGCGGGCGGGGGCGGGCGACTGGCCGGGCTGGACGCAACTGGGCGTCCTCACGCTGTGGACGGCGGTGCTCTGCGGCGCCGCGGTCCGCTGGTTCCGCTGGGAGTGACGGCGCCGTGGACGGGCGGGACGGCCGGAGCGCGGGCCGGGCCGGACAGCCGCGGGTGTACGACACTGGGCCGACGGACGACGGGGAGGCGGAGGCGATGGCGAGCAGCGCGGCTGTACGGGTCCGGGTCGACGAGCGGTGGGCGCTGTTCCACCGCTGGGGCCCCTTCGGGCTGCTCGGCTTCGCCACGCTGGCCTCGACCGCCACCGCCGGCTCGATCATGAGTCCCGGGGAGCGGTGGGCCGCGGCCGTGCTGGTCGGCGTGGCCCTGGTCCTCCAGATCGGCTGGGACCGGACCCGGCCGCGCCGCCCCCAGGGCGCCCCGTCCGCCGCGAGCGCCGGCTACTACCTCGTGCGCTGGGGGATCTGCTTCGCGCTCACCTGGCTGAACCCGTTCTTCGCCTTCTACGCGGTCGTCGGCTACTTCGGGGCCGATCTGCTGCTGCCGCGCCGCTGGGTGCGGGTCGGCCTGTGTGCCACCGCCGTCACCATGGCGGGCTCGCAGGCCGGCGGGCTGCCGCCGCGCGGCGGCACCGGCTGGGTGGTCTTCGCGGCGCTGTTCGCCGTCAACGTCGTCCTGTTCACGGTCTTCAACCATCTGGCCGCCCAGGAGGACGAGCGGGCCCGGGTCCAGGCCGTCACCATCGCCGAGCTGGAGCGGGCCAACGCCCGCCTCCAGCAGGCGCTCGACGAGAACGCGGCGCTCCACGCCCAGCTCCTCGTCCAGGCCCGTGAGGCGGGCGTGGCCGACGAGCGGCGCCGGCTGGCCGCCGAGATCCACGACACCATCGCCCAGGGACTGACCGGGATCATCGCCCAGCTCCAGGTGGTGACGGCCACTCAGGATCCGGCGGCGGTACGGGAACACCTGGCCAGCGCCCAGGCCCTGGCCCGCGCCAGCCTCGGCGAGGCGCGCCGCTCGGTGCAGAACCTCAGCCCCGTGGCCCTGGAGCACGACGGGCTGCCCGAGGCGCTGAAGAAGACGGTGGTGGAGTGGGGCGAACGCCACGGCGTACGGGCCGAGTTCACGGTCACCGGCACGGCCGAGCCGCTGCACGAGGAGATCGAGGCGACCCTGCTGAGGATCGCCCAGGAGGCGCTGGCGAACGCGGGGCGGCACGCGCGGGCGAGCCGGGTGGGCGTGACTCTCTCCTACATGGGCGACGAGGTGTCCCTCGACGTACGCGACGACGGCCGCGGCTTCGACCCCGCGGCCCTGCCGCCGCGCTCCGGCACGGGCGGCTTCGGCCTCGACGGGATGCGGGCCCGCGCCGAGCGGATCGCGGGCACGGTGACGGTGGAGAGCGAGCCCGGCCATGGCACCGCGGTGTCGGCGGGCGTACCGTTGGTCCGCCATGGCTGAAGAGACCCCCATCACGCTGCTGATCTGCGACGACCATCCCGTGGTACGGGACGGTCTGCGCGGCATGTTCGCCTCCGCACCGGGCTTCGAGGTCCTCGGCGAGGCACCCGACGGCGTCCGGGGGGTGGAGCTGGCGGAGCGTCTGGACCCGGACGTGGTCCTGATGGACCTGCGGATGCCGGGCGGCGGGGGAGTGGCGGCGATCGCGGAGCTGACGCGGCGCGGGCTGCGGGCCAAGGTCCTCGTCCTGACCACCTACGACACGGACTCGGACACGCTCCCCGCGATCGAGGCGGGCGCGACGGGCTATCTGCTGAAGGACGCGCCGCGCGAGGAGCTGTTCACGGCGGTACGGGCCGCGGCGGCGGGCCGCACGGTCCTGTCCCCGGCGGTCGCGTCCCGCCTGGTCTCCCGGGTCCGCACCCCCGCGCGCCCCGACGAGGCGCTGTCCGCCCGCGAACGCGAGGTCCTGCGGCTGGTGGCGCAGGGCACCTCCAACCGCGAGATCGCCCGGGTGCTGTTCATCAGCGAGGCGACGGTCAAGACGCATCTGACGCATGTGTACGCCAAGCTCGACGTCAAGGACAGGGCGGCGGCGGTGGCCGTCGGCTACGACCGCGGCATCCTGGGCTGAACCGCCCTCCCCGGGCCGCCGGGGCGGACATCCTCAGCCCGTCACGCGCAGCACCTGCACCGACCGCGCCCCCACCGCCACCTCCGCCCCGCCCCGGTGGGCC
>NZ_JBJHPC010000618.1:0-4018 GCF_045257485.1 Streptomyces sp. YS-3
GCGGGGGTTGCGCTCGGCTGGGGGGAGGAGGCCGCCAGGGGTGCACTGACCGTGGCGGGTGCCGCAGCCGAGTGGTCGGGGGAGCCGTCGGTTTCGCTCTCGTCCCCGTCGTAGGGGATCAGGGTGATGAAGGAGTCGTCGTCGGTCGTTGCGCCCAGGTGCGGGGACGTGGGCGACGTCTCGGCGGTGACAGCGTCGGCGTCGGCTGCCGCGGGGTTCTCTGCGGTCGCGTCGTCCGTGGCGTTCTGGGGGACTGACGAGGGGGTCTGCGCACTGCCGGACCCACTGGAGCCACTGGACCCACCGGACGAGGACGAACCGCCTGCACCCTGGGAGGTGGTGGAGGCGTTGGACTGCTGTGTACCGGTACCGGAGGAGTCGCCGGTGCCGTGGGACGTGAGACCACCTGGCGTGCCCATCCCGCCGGAGAGGAGCTTGTGGCGCATGTCGTCGCCCAGGCGCTCGCCGCCCAGCTCCATGATGTGGCTCAGGCGGCCTTCGACCATGCCGGAGCCGAAGGTGAGGCCGGAGGTCTTGAACGTGTGCTCGTCGGAGAAGATCAGGTTGTACATGCCCTCGGACACGGCCGCGTGCGCACCCTCGAACACACCCTTGCCCACAGCGTTCCCGCCGACCTGGGACCAGTGGCGCAGCATGCTCTGCGCCAGGGCGTCGGCGGTGCCGCGGCTGAGTATTCTGGAGACGTCCGAGTCCAGGCCCTTGCCCAGTGGCTTGAGGGTGTTCTCAAGGTTGCGCGGCAGGTCCCTCTTGCCCGTATCTCTGAGCAGGGTGCGCGCCCAGTTCTCGCCCACCTCGCGAGCGCCGTCGCGCTTGAGGTGCTTGTCGAAGGTGTCGCCGACGGACTTGATGAATTCCTTGGCGGCCTTGTCCGAGACTTCCTTGGGGCCGGCGGTCTTGGGGATGTGGTCGCCGAAGTTCTTCGCGAGGTCGTCGCCGAAGGACTTGGGGGCCTTCGGATCGGGCAGGCCCGGCTTCTTGGGCTTGAACACCTCGTCGAGCTGCTTGCCGATGTTCTTCCCGCTGTCCTTGCCGAACAGGTTCGCGAGGCCCTTGCCGAACTTGTTGCCCAGGAACTGGAACGGGCCGGCCAGAAGGCCCTGGATCATGCCGGACAGGGCCGCGTTCTTCGTCAGGTCCCCGTCGAACTTGTCACGGGTGCCCTGGTTGAGCTGGGACCACTGCACCAGGAGGTCCATGGCGACGCCCATGCCGACGTTGATGAGCTGATGGGTGACCAGCATCATCACGAGCCGGCCGAGCCGGAACCTGATGAGCCAGCGCACGATGGCCACCTTGGCGAAGTACGCCTGCAGGGAGGCCCCGAAGAAGAAGGCGGTGGCTGCCGCCACGATCGCCTCTACCAGCAGTTCCACCAGCTGGGCGATGATCATGTATTTGGTGTACTGGAGCTGCGTGGCGCCCTTGCGGCTGAACTGCGCGAGAAGGTTGGCCTGGTCGGCCACCGCGTTGAAGTAGTTGAGCCCGTCCTCGCCGATGAAGCTCTTCATCGCCGCCTGGTACATCTCGGCGGCATCGCCCTTGAAGGAGCTGTGGGTGTAGCCCAGCGCCTCCGCGATCTGCTGCTTCAGGTCGTTCGTCAGCTTGCCGTAAAGGTCCTTGTGCACCTCGGCCAGCGCGAACAGTTTGTCCTCGTCGCCGCTCGGGGGCTTCTCTCCGGTGAGGGCGGCGAACAGCCAGGCGCATTCCGGCGGGAACTCCAAAGACACCGTGCGGTTCTACCTTCCGTGGCGAAGCTGAGTGTTGATGTTCTCCGACAGGTCGCGGGAGCTCTGGCTGGTGTCCAGCTGGCTCTGGGCGCTCCCGTTCAGCCCCTCGTACAGGCCGGTCAGGCCGTCAGTGGCGTCCTTCTCGGCGGGCACGTACTTCTTGGCGAAGGCCTCACCGAACTCGCCGTCGCCCCAACAACCCCGGTAGGAGGTGAGCTTGTCCAGGTATTCGTCCCGGATCAGCTTGATCTTGCCGGCTACGTCAGCCATGTTCTGGCCGCTCTGGCCGAGGCCGTCCGGGTCTACCTCAAGCGCGCCGTCGCTCATCGCTGCTCCGCCGCCGGCCGGGCGGCTCCGGCCGCCTCCTCGTCCTCCACCAGCTCATCGAGGAGGGCGCCCGACGAACCCCGGGGCGGTGCCTTGACCGGCGGTGTCGGGACGCCTTCCTCGCGCAGCGGGGCGAACATCTCCGCCCAGTCCACCTCCGTAACACCTCCGGAGACGTCCGGGGAAAGGGCCGGGATGGGGCCGAACGGCCGGTAGATGTCCGCGAGTTGGTCGGCCGCCTGCCGGCGCGCCGAGCTGATCGTGGACATCAGCACACTGGCGAGCTGCGCGGACGGCATGCTGCGGTAGGCGTTCGTCGGGAAGCGGATCTGCGTCAGCTCGCCTTGTGCGCCCATGCTCACCTCCACCGAGCGGTCCTTGGCCATCACGGTCGCGCAGACGCGGGACGCGGCGGCTGCCGCGTCGGCCAACATGGCGCGCGTCTCCTCGAACTCCGCCATCGCCTCTGCGAGCCGCTCTTCCAGATGGTTGCTCATGTCCGTGCTCCTGCCGTCCTCGTACGTGATCGTGTGTGGCGTTCGAAGGGGGGTGTCAGCGGCCGATGGCGGCTGACACCCCGGTACCGTCCGTGCCCCACGTTTCCTCGTCCTCGCTCACCCAGGTCGAGCGCTCGCGCTCGTCGCTCTGGGTATTGCCGCCCATGCCTCCGCCCATTCCGCCGCCCATGGGCGGCACCATCGGCATACCGCCCGAGGTGGTGTTGGGGCGGCGGGACATCAACGCAGCTTCCTCGGCGGCGAGTTGGCTTGCTCTGCCGCGAGCCGCGGAAGCCTCGGCCACCGCCATGGAGCGGGTGCGGTCGGCGCCGGCGGGCACGGAGGCACCGCCGCCCGCTCCGCCGGAGGCGAGGGCTTGCGCACCGATCGGATTCATCGACAGCAGCGGCATCCGGCCGCCCGCGCCCGTACCGCCCGATCCCGCGTGGTTGCCACCGGTGAGCGAGGTGACGCTCTTGCTGTCAGGGAAGTCGTAGTAGCTGTAGTCGGAGAGGCGTGAGCCGGTCTTGTTGGGCGTCAGCGCGGTGTTGGCGCCGGTGGTGCGCCCGTAGGCATCGGTGGTCACCGTGCGGCCGTCCGGATACGTGATCTGGTGGCCGCCGTCCTTGAGCTGCTTGTCGATCGTGCCGTCCGGGTACTTCGTCGTCGACGAGCCGTCGGAGTTGTGCGTCGTCTGCGGGCTGTTCCCGCCGCCGGTGACGTTCAGGTGCTCGGTCGTCTTGTGCCCGCTCGCGTCCACCTGGGTGTAGGTGCCGTCCGGGCCGAGCTTGGTGGTGCCGCCGTCCTTGTACGTGGTCGCGACGGTGCCGTCGCGCCCCACCTGGGAGACCGAGCCGTCCGCGTAGTGGATCGTCGAGGTGCCCTTGCCGAGGTAGGAGACGGTCTTGGTGCCGTCCGGGTCGAGGGTGGTGACGGTGCCGTTGGCGGCGATGGTGGTCTTGGTGCCGTTGGGGTACGTCGTGGTGGTCACGCCGTCCTTGCCGTAGACCGTGCTGGAGCCGTCGGGGTGGCGCACGGTCGCGCCGGGCTGGGGGTGGCTGGTGGTGCTGCGGCCCTCGGCGTCGGTGGTGGTGAGTGTGCCGTCGGCTGCGTGCTTGGTGACGGTGCCGTCGGTGTACTGGGTGAGCGTCGAGCCGTCGGACCTGACCGTGGTTTTCGTACCGTCCTGGTAGGTGATCGTCTCGCTGCCGTCCTTGTTGAGCACGGTCTTGGAGCCGTCGGGGTTGGTGGTCTCCGTGGTCCCGTCGGGACGGACCGTGGTGGTGGTGCCGTCCTTGTGGGTGGTGGTGCGGGAGCCGTCGCTGTTGTAGGAGGTGGTGGACCCGTCGGGCCCCTTGGCGCTCTTCACGACGGTCGGGGAGCCGCCGGGGTTGAGGCTGCCGCCGATGCCGTTGGGGAGGAGCGGCGGGGGGATCACACCGGGCG
>NZ_JBJHPC010000619.1:0-4010 GCF_045257485.1 Streptomyces sp. YS-3
GGGGGTGCACTCCCGGGGCCGAGACACCCGGCGCGTACGGGGTGTACGGGCCGAAGCCGAGGAACGACTGCCCGCGCGCGTGGTCCTCGCGGACGAAGCTCGTACTGGACGAGGCGACCGCGTCCGCCGCCCCCTCCACCATGCCCGCCAGCGAGCGCAGCGTCTTCGCCCACGCCTCCAGGCACTCGTCGATGGCCTTGGCGGTCTCGAAACCGGCCAGGCCCGCCACCGCCGTGTCGGTCGGCTTGTAGAGGGTCTTGATCTCGTCGGGGATGTCCTTGGCCACCTTGCGGGCCGAGTCGCCGGCCTTCTGGACCTCGCCCGGCGTGATCCAGAAGCCCCGTGTGGGACCACCGATCGGTGTGGACATGCCGTTTCCCCCTCCCGCTTACTGATCTTCTTTCCGGCAGGGTACTGGGCGGATTCAGGCCAGCAATGAGTACGGGTACTCAGTCCGGCCCGGCCGTGTCCGGCAGGCCGCCCGGCGGCGGCGCGACCCCGATGTCCTCAGCCCACAGCCCCGGCTCCGCCGCGATGAACTCCCCCAGCAGCGCATGGCATTCGGCGTCGTCGAGCACCACGACCTCCACTCCGTGCCCGGCCAGCCACTCCTGTCCGCCCTCGAAGGTGCGCACCTCGCCGATCACCACACGGGAGATGCCGAACTGGCGGATCAGGCCACTGCAGTACCAGCAGGGGGCGAGGGTGGTCACCATCGTCGTACCGGCGTACGTGGTCCGGCGTCCGGCCGCCCGGAAGGCGGCGGTCTCTGCGTGCGTGGACGGGTCGTCGTCCTGGACCCGGCGGTTGCGGCCACGTCCGAGGAGGGTGCCGGCCGCGTCGAAGAGCGCCGCGCCGATGGGGATCCCGCCCTCGGCCCGTCCGGCGCGGGCCTCTTCCAGGGCGGCGGGGAGCAGGGTGCGTGCCGCTTCCAGGTCCATGGGGACAGTGTGGGACACGCCGTCGGCCCCGGCCCGGCGCCACGACCGGTGGCGGGGGCCGGGGCCGTGGGGCGCCCGGGGCTCAGGTGTTGGGGCGCTTGCCGTGGTTCGCRCCCTTCTTCTTCCGTGCGCGCCGCTTGTTGCCTCGCTTGGACATGGACCGCATCTCCCTTACCGGTACGAAAAGGGGCATATTGTCCTCGTCAGTCTATGAGCGGCCCTTTCCGCCCGCATGGCGGCCGTCCGGCGGCACGCGTCGGCGCACGCGTCGGCCGCCCGGGCCGGAGGCCCCCTGCACCCGCTGCTCCCCCGCCTCCGTCACCTCTCCATGAGCTCCCGCAGCGCGATGTTCAACTTCAGGACGTTGACCCTGGGCTCGCCGATGAAGCCCAGGACGCGACCTGCGGTGTGGTCGGCGACCAGCTGCTCCACCCGCGCCACCGGCAGCCCGTTGCGCTGCGCCACCCGGTGGACCTGGAGCCGCGCGTACGCCGGGGAGATGTCGGGGTCCAGGCCCGAGCCGGAGGACGTGACGGCGTCGGCGGGGACGTCCGCCGGGTCGACCCTGTACGTGGGCGTGGAGTTGTCCCGGACCACCGCCGCCCTGGCGGCCCCGACCCGCTGGACCAGCTTCTCGTTGTCGGCCGAGAGGTTGGTCGCGCCGGACACCAGCAGCCGGTAGCGGGTGTTGCGGGTGTTGGTGCCCAGGCCGGCGGAGGGGCGCGGCTGGAACCAGCGCAGGTCCGGGCGGGCCGCCTCCCCGGGGTCGGACGGGTCCTTCCCGGGGAGGTCGTACCGCTGGCCGATCAGCTCCGAACCGACCACCCTGCCGCCCGACTCGACCTCCGATCCGTTCGCCTTCGCGGGGAAGGCCAGTTGGGCGACGCCGGTCACCGCGAGCGGGTAGACCACTCCGCAGACCAGGGTCAGTACGAGCAGGGCCCGCAGGGCGGCGCCGGTCAGCCGGGCCGTGGTGGTTGCCGAGTTCTTCATGACGATCAGCCGATTCCGGGGATGAGGGAGACGATGAGGTCGATGAGCTTGATGCCGGCGAAGGGCGCGACCAGGCCGCCCAGGCCGTAGATCCCGAGGTTGCGGCGGAGCAGCCGGTCGGCCCCGGCCGGCCGGTACCGCACGCCCCTCAGGGCCAGCGGTACGAGCGCGACGATGACCAGGGCGTTGAAGATCACCGCGGAGAGGATCGCGGACTCGGGGCTGTGCAGGCCCATGATGTTGAGCCTGTCCAGGCCCGGGTGGACGGTGGCGAACATCGCCGGGATGATCGCGAAGTACTTCGCCACGTCGTTGGCGATGGAGAACGTGGTGAGCGCGCCCCGGGTGATCAGGAGCTGTTTGCCGATCCCGACGATCTCGATCAGCTTGGTCGGGTCGGAGTCGAGGTCGACCATGTTGCCGGCCTCCTTGGCGGCCGACGTGCCGGTGTTCATCGCCACGCCCACGTCCGCCTGGGCGAGCGCGGGGGCGTCGTTGGTGCCGTCGCCCGTCATCGCGACGAGCTTGCCGCCCGCCTGCTCGCGCCTGATCAGCGCCAGCTTGTCCTCGGGGGTGGCCTCGGCGAGGAAGTCGTCCACGCCCGCCTCCGCGGCGATGGCCCGGGCGGTCAGCGGGTTGTCACCCGTGATCATGACCGTCCTGATGCCCATCCGGCGCAGCTCCTCGAACCGCTCCCGCATGCCCTCCTTGACCACGTCCTTGAGGTGGACGACACCCAGGACCCGGGCGCCGTCCGCGTCCTCCACGGCCACCAGCAGCGGTGTGCCGCCTTCCCGGGAGATCGTGTCGGCGAGCCGCCGGGCGTCCCCCGCCACCCGGCCGCCGCGCTCCTCCACCCATGCCAGGACCGCGCCGGCCGCGCCCTTGCGGACCCTGCGCCCGGCCACGTCCACGCCCGACATCCGGGTCCGGGCGGTGAAGGCGATCCACTCCGCGCCCGCCAGATCCTCCCGGCGGCTCTGGCCCGCCCCGTACCGCTCCTGGGCCAGGAGCACGACGGAGCGGCCCTCGGGGGTCTCGTCGGCCAGCGAGGAGAGCCGGGCGGCGTCCGCGAGCTCCGCCTCGCTCGCGCCGGGTACGGGGACGAACGCGGCAGCCCGGCGGTCGCCCAGGGTGATGGTGCCGGTCTTGTCCAGGAGCAGCGTCGACACATCGCCCGCGGCCTCCACGGCCCGGCCCGACAGGGCCAGGACGTTGCGCTGGACCAGGCGGTCCATGCCCGCGATGCCGATGGCCGAGAGCAGCGCCCCGATCGTCGTCGGGATGAGGCAGACCAGCAGGGCCGCCAGCACGACCATGGACTGCTCGGCGCCCGCGTACGTCGCGAACGGCTGGAGGGTGACCACCGCCAGCAGGAACACCACGGTCAGCGAGGCGAGCAGGATGTTCAGGGCGATCTCGTTGGGCGTCTTGCGGCGGGCCGCGCCCTCGACCAGGCCGATCATCCGGTCGATGAAGGTCTCGCCGGGCTTTGTGGTGATCTTGATGACGACCCGGTCGGAGAGGACCTTCGTACCGCCGGTGACGGCCGAGCGGTCGCCGCCGGACTCGCGGATCACCGGCGCGGACTCACCGGTGATCGCGGACTCGTCCACCGAGGCGACGCCCTCGACCACGTCGCCGTCGCCCGGGACGACATCGCCCGCCTCGCAGACGACCAGGTCGCCGACGCGCAGCTCGGTGCCGGGCACCCGCTCCTCCGCGCCGCCGTTCAGACGGCGGGCGACGGTGTCCGACTTGGCCCTGCGCAGCGTGTCGGCCTGCGCCTTGCCCCGGCCCTCGGCGACCGCCTCCGCCAGGTTGGCGAAGACCACGGTCAGCCAGAGCCAGCCCGTGATGGCCCAGCCGAACCCGTCACCGGGGTCCTTGAGCGCGAGGACCGTCGTCAGTACGGATCCGACCTCGACGACGAACATCACCGGGGACGCGACCATCACCCGGGGATCGAGCTTCCTGACCGCCTCGGGGAACGCGGCGATGAGCTGCCGGGGGTCGAACAGGCCGCCCCCGGCCCCGGCCCGGACCGGGTGGCGCCCGGCGGGCAGGTCGTCGTGC